>CAOMHR010000031.1 GCA_948482865.1 Christensenellaceae bacterium | reverse complement strand
CATAGTGCGCGTTGCGGTAAGGCAGGCGTTGCAAAGGGTGGAAATAGTAAGCAATATCCCGCCGGTGCTGCAAAAAAAATACAATCTTCCGCCTTTGAAGGAAGCGTACCGCAAAGTACATAATCCGCAGAACAAAAAGGAAGCGGAGCAGGGCGCCGCGCGCATTGCGCTGGAAGAATATTTTTTGCTTATTTCGGCGTTCAAAGTAATAAAGGGCGGGCGGGACGACGCGCGTCTCAACCGCTATTTTGCAACCCGCGAAGATTTAAATGCGTTTATTTCCCGCTTCCCGTTCGCGTTTACCGCGGGACAAACCGCCGCGGTTGAAGATATTTTCGAAAACCTTAACTCTCCGCACGTTATGAACAGACTTTTGCAGGGCGACGTGGGAAGCGGAAAAACCGCCGTGGCGCTTGCGGGGATTTTTATGGCGGTAAAATCGGGTTATCAGGCGGCTATGATTGCGCCCACGGAAGTGCTTGCCCGCCAGAACGCGGCTCTCATACAAAAATATTTCCCCGATTACGAAACGTGCGCCCTGACGGGTTCTACGCCCGCCGCGGAAAAGAAAGAGATAAAAAAGAAACTTGCAAGCGGCGCAATAAGTATAGTCTGCGGCACGCACGCGGTGATTCAGCAGGACGTAGCTTTCAGAAAGCTGGCTTTCGTGGTGTGCGACGAACAGCACCGCTTCGGCGTTGCACAGCGCGCTTCGCTTTCGGGCAAAGGGGAAGGGTGCGACGTTTTAATTATGTCCGCGACCCCCATTCCGCGTACGCTGTCGCTGATTTTTTACGGCGATCTGGATATTACCACAATAAAGGACAAGCCCGCGTCAAGGCAGGAAATTACAACGTCGATAGTTTTGCCGCACAGGTACGGGGATATGTACAGGTATGTTTCGGGATGTGCAAAGCAGGGTGAGCAGACCTATTTCGTCTGTCCCAAGATAGAAGGCGACGACGAAGGCACGGTTATGTCGGTTACCGAACTTTACGAAGAACTGCGCGCAAAAATGCCGTCGGTGAAAATTGCCCTTCTGCACGGCAAAATGAAAGATAAGGTAAAAAACGACGTGATGGCGGCGTTCAAGGCAAAGGAGTACGACTGCCTTGTTTCCACTACGGTCATCGAAGTGGGTGTGGACGTGCCCGACGCGACGACTATGATAATTTACAACGCCGAAAGGTTCGGGCTTTCACAGTTGCACCAGTTGCGCGGCAGGGTAGGCAGGGGCGATAAAAAGAGCTACTGTTTCCTGTTGCCCGGCGCAGATACCGAAGAAGCGGCGGCAAGGCTTTCGGTCATAAAAAACAGTTCGGACGGATTTGAAATTGCCGAAGCCGACCTTAAACTGCGCGGCGGCGGCGACTTTATGGGCACCCGTCAGAGCGGCAGGGTTCTCAGCGAAATCAACAAACTGCGCTTCCCCGTATCCGTCGTGTTTACTGCCAAAGCCATTTCCGACGAAGCGTTTTCAGGCATATTCGACGTAAGGCAGCTTACGGCAATTGCCGCGCAGAAATACGAAAGCCTGAAAGACGTAATTTTAAATTAAGGGGCGATTATAAGCGAAACCGCGATACAGTGAATAGAATATGTTGTATTCTCCGGAACGGCGTATAGATTGCTTCGGCACATAGAGCGTTCAGGGCTCGGAAACCGGGATAAAGCCAACCCGAACCGCTTTACGGTTAAACTGCCCTTGGTTTTCGTGCTTGTTGCGCTTGCGTGTTTTGTGATATTCACCGCCGTAACCGTATTTTTAAATCTTCAGATTTTCACTAAACCGTTGTCGGTCAATCTGTTTACGAAGATATTTTTAAACGTGATGATGATTGCTCTCGCCTTGACAAGTCTTCTCTACGTTTACATTTTTCTGCGCAGGAAGATAGAAGTTGTCTGCGGCGAGGCAAAGGTTACGCCCGCGTTTTCAAAACCGTATACGTTTACCGTTTCTCAGGTGCGGGACGTGAAATATTACGAAAGGGAAATAGTCGTGCGCGTTCAGAGCAAAGCGATTACCGTTTACAGGATTTGCCACTGTTCTGACCTGTTTGCCGACTGGCTGGAAGGGTCGGTGTGCGGATTTTTTTAAAATCCGAAAGTACTATTAAGAAAAAGCGATTTATTCCCGCAATTTTATATTTCCTTTAAAATTACGGCAAACCCGAAAAATTGTTTGACAACAATGTAAATATTTGTTAAAATCGTTTAGCGCGCTTATTATAGGCGTGCTATACCGTTTTATTTAATTATTGCTTTTTCCCCCTCCGCATTTAAGGGTATGCGGTGAGAGAAATATATTCCACAGACCGCCGTTTGCGGTCAAGTAAAACAAGGAGGAATACAATGCCCACAATCAACCAGCTTATAAGAAAAGGCAGGGAAAGACAGATTGACAAATCAAAGTCGCCCATTCTGGACAACTGTCCCCAGAAGCGCGGCGTTTGCCTTTCGGTTACGACCACTACGCCTAAAAAGCCCAACTCGGCTATAAGAAAGATTGCAAGAGTAAGACTGACCAACAAGCAGGAAGGTACCGTTTACATTCCCGGCGAAGGTCACAACTTGCAGGAGCACTCGTCCGTACTCATCAGGGGCGGAAGAGTTAAAGATTTACCCGGCGTGCGTTATCACATTATCCGCGGCGCGCTGGATACGGCAGGCGTTTCCAAGAGAATGCAGTCGCGCTCTCTTTACGGCGCTAAAAAGCCTAAGTAATTAAACGCATAACTGCGTTGCCCTACTTGTTTTCGGAATATATTACCCTTACCGATAAAAGTAGGCAGTATTTGCGCATTCGCGCAGAGAAGATTTGCTACCGCGTCGTTTTTTGCGGCAAGCAATAGCTTATTTAAGGTAGACCCTTAAAAACAAAAAAATAAAAATTGATTTGCGTCGGAAAACGCAGGCTTGTATTTATTTCAGGCGGTAAGCGTTTTCGCGACAACAGCAATCCCGCACGCGGGATTGCCGCGAAATTTAAAGGAGGATATTATGCCCAGAAGAGGCGGCGTTCCCAAGAGGGACGTATTACCCGATCCCGTGTACGGCAGCAAGGTTGTAACAAAACTTGTCAACCAGATTATGTACGACGGCAAGCGCGGTACTGCACAGAACATCGTTTACGATGCTTTTAAGATTATGAGCGAAAAATTGGGACAGGACCCCATGGAAATTTTCAACCAGGCAATGAACAACATCATGCCCGTATTGGAAGTAAAGGCAAGGCGCGTAGGCGGCGCGAACTATCAGGTTCCCATCGAAATCAGACCCGACAGGCGTCAGACCCTTGCAATCCGTTGGCTGGTCATCTCTACCCGCAAGAGAAGCGAGCGCGAAATGGCGCAAAAACTTGCGGCTGAACTTATGGACGCGTACAACAACACCGGCGGTGCGGTCAAGAAAAAGGAAGACACGCACAGAATGGCAGAAGCAAACAAGGCGTTTGCACATTTCAGATTCTGAGTTGATGCTGTTGGATTGTGTTTTAGGAGATTAAGAATATGGCAAGAGAATACGATTTAGCCCATACCAGAAATATAGGCATTATGGCGCACATCGACGCCGGCAAAACTACGACTACCGAGCGTATTTTGTACTACACCGGTATCAATCATAAAATAGGCGAAACCCACGACGGTACCGCAACTATGGACTGGATGGTTCAGGAGCAGGAGAGAGGTATTACCATAACTTCCGCGGCGACCACCTGCCATTGGACAAGGTCGGGTCTTACCAAAAAGGACGAGTGCCGTATAAACATTATCGACACCCCGGGACACGTTGACTTCACCGTAGAAGTAGAGCGTTCGCTGCGCGTTCTTGACGGCGCGGTTGCAACTTTCTGCGCGAAGGGCGGCGTTGAACCCCAGTCCGAAACGGTTTGGCGCCAGGCGGACAAGTATATGGTACCCCGTATCGCTTACGTCAACAAAATGGACATCAACGGCGCAAACTTCCAGCGTGCCGTACAGATGATGCGCGAAAGACTGAACGCAAACCCCGTTCCCATCGAACTTCCCATCGGTAAAGAAGATACTTTCCGCGGCATAGTCGATCTTATCGAAATGAATGCGGAAATTTACGACTCCGACGACGGCAAACAGTATCACAGGGACGAAATTCCCGCCGATTTGAAAGACGCCGCCGAAGAAGCACATATGGCTGTTATGGAAGCGGCTGCCGAAGGCGACGACGAACTTATGGAAAAGTTCCTTGAAACAATGGAACTTACCCCCGATGAAATAAGAAAAGGTCTCAGAAAAGCGACCATAGGTATGAAGTGTACTCCCGTGCTCTGCGGCTCGTCCTACAAAAACAAGGGCGTACAGATGCTGCTTGACGCGGTTATCGACTTCCTTCCTTCCCCTGTTGACGTTGCGCACGTAAAGGGCGTAAACCCCGACAGCGGCGAAGAAGAAGAGAGAGAAACTTCCGACGACGCGCCTTTTGCTGGACTTGCGTTCAAAATCGCTACAGACCCCTTCGTAGGCCGTCTTGCGTATTTCAGAGCGTACTCCGGCGTGCTTGAATCGGGTTCGTACTGCTACAACTCGACCAAGGGCAAAAAGGAAAGGGTAGGACGTCTCGTTCAGATGCACGCGAATACCCGTACCGAAATCCCCAGAGTTTTCTCGGGCGATATCTGCGCTATCGTAGGACTTAAAGATACAACTACGGGCGATACGCTCTGCGACGAAAAGCATCCTATCGTTCTTGAACAAATGACTTTCTCCGATCCCGTTATCCAGCTTTCGATCGAACCGAAGACCAAAGCGGGACAGGAAAAAATGACTATGGCGCTTATAAAGCTCGCCGAAGAAGACCCCACTTTCAAGACCTATACCGACCAGGAAACGGGTCAGACCATTATCGCGGGTATGGGCGAGTTGCACCTTGACATTATTGTAGACAGACTTCTGCGCGAATTCAAGGTTGAAGCAAACGTCGGCGCTCCTCAGGTTGCTTACCGCGAAACTATTCGTCAAGCAGTTGACTGCGAAGGTATGTACAAGCGTCAGTCGGGCGGTAAAGGTCAGTACGGTCACTGTAAACTGCATATGATTCCCGGCGAACCCGGCTCGGGCTACGTATTTGAAGATCTGACCGTCGGCGGTTCTATTCCCAAGGAATACATTCCCGCAATCGACAAGGGTATTCAGGGCGCGGCAAGAAACGGTTTCCTTGCAGGTTACGAAGTCGTTGACTTCAAAATTCAGGTTTACGACGGAAGCTATCACGAAGTCGACTCTTCGGAAATGGCGTTCCAGATTGCAGGCTCTATGGGCTTTAAGGACGGTATGACGAAAGCCAACCCCGTTCTTCTCGAACCCATTATGAAGGTTGAAGTTATCACCCCCGACGATTATTTCGGCGATATTATGGGTAACGTAACCGCACGCCGCGGCACGATTATTTCTACCGACGACAGAGCGGGCGCAAAGGTAGTAGACGCAGAAGTTCCCCTTTCCGAAATGTTCGGTTATGCGACCGATTTGCGTTCGAGAACGCAGGGCAGAGGTCAGTTCACAATGCAGTTTGACCACTATTCCGAAGTTCCCAAGTCGGTTGCCGAAAAAGTGATTGGCGAAAGGGCGAAGAAAAATTAAAATAAACCGCGTTTTTTAATTGTGTTTTTAATTTATTTAATATATAATGTTAAAGACGCTGCAAAAAGCGCAAAAAAAGCAGCAATAATGATAGATAGCTGCGACGCTTAAACCTTTAAGCGGAAGTTATCATTTTTATAAAAAAATATAATTTAGGAGATTAAAAAAATGGCAAAGGCTAAGTACGACAACAGTAAGCCCCACGTTAACATCGGCACAATCGGCCACGTTGACCACGGCAAGACCACTCTGACCGCAGCTATCACTATGGTAATGGCGTGCAAAGGTCAGGCAGCAAAGATGAAATACGACGAGATCGATAAGGCTCCCGAAGAAAAGGCGCGCGGTATAACAATAAACACCGCTCACGTAGAGTATCAGACAGACAAGCGTCACTACGCTCACGTTGACTGCCCGGGACACGCGGACTACGTTAAAAACATGATTACGGGTGCAGCGCAGATGGACGGCGCTATCCTTGTAGTTGCGGCGACCGACGGTCCCATGCCCCAGACCAGAGAGCACATTCTGCTTTCCCGTCAGGTAGGCGTTCCTTACATCGTTGTATTCCTTAACAAGTGCGACCAGATGGACGACCCCGAACTTCTCGAACTCGTTGAAATGGAAATCACCGATACCCTTGAAAATCAGGGTTTCAAAGATTGCCCCATTATCAGAGGCTCGGCTTTGAAGGCTTTGGAAAAGGCTTCTTCGGGCGCTCCCGACGCGGAAGTTCTTGCAGCTCCCGAATGCCAGTGCATTCTTAAGCTCATGGACACCATCGACTCTTATATCCCCACCCCCGAAAGAGATACGGCTAAGCCCTTCCTTCTTCCCGTTGAAGACGTGTTCACCATTTCCGGACGCGGCACCGTTGCAACCGGTAGAGTAGAAAGAGGTACCGCTCACGTAGGCGATCCCGCCGAAATCGTAGGTCTTATCGAAAAGCCCGTTTCAACGACCATCACCGGTCTTGAAATGTTCCACAAGAGCGTTGACGAAGCTATCGCAGGCTTCAACGTAGGCGCGCTTCTCCGTGGTATCGACAGAAAGGGTATTGAAAAGGGTCAGGTTCTTGCTAAACCCGGTTCGGTTAAAACCGCTACCAAGTTCACCGCTCAGGTTTACGTTCTTAAAGCAGACGAAGGCGGCCGTCATACTCCTTTCTTCAACCACTACCGTCCTCAGTTCTTCATCAGAACGACAGACGTTACCGGTTCTATCGAACTTCCTAAAGGCGTAGAAATGGTTATGCCCGGCGACAACGTAGAAATCTCCGTTGAGCTGATTAAGCCCGTTGCTGTAGAAGAAAAGCTCCGTTTCGCTATCCGCGAAGGCGGCAGAACGGTTGGTTCGGGTACCGTAGTAAAGATTCTCGGCTAATCAATAAAATAATAAAAAGCACCCTGAACGGGTGCTTTTATTTTGTTAAAATATGGCTTTTAAGTTTTTGTTTATCGATATGAAATTTTGTTGACAATAATTTATTTATGTAATATAATTGCCATAGACGTACATAAAATGTACAAATTAGAGAATAAAGGAGAAAATAAGATGTTTTGTAAGAATTGTGGCAAAGAAATCGACGATAAAGCTACAGTTTGCGTGCACTGCGGCGTTCCTACCGCTAACGCACAGCCCCAGCAGGTTGTTGTAACGAATACGCCCAACAACGGTATTGCAATTGCCGGATTTGTGCTTTCGTTCTTCTCGTTTGCAGCAGTTATCGGTTTGATTTTAAGTATCGTAGGTCTGCAGAAATCAAAGACGCCCGAGTTGAACGGCAAGGGTAAGGGACTTGCAATAGCAGGTATCGTTCTCAGCTGTATCACAATCGGCTACTGGATTATCATCATTGCAACCTGCGCAGGAACTTGTGCTGCTGTTGGCGATCCTGATTTATACACTTCACTTTTGTTACCTTTGGTTTAATTAAAAATCAATAAATATAAAACGGGTTTTTTAAACCCGTTTTTTTATTGCAAAAAATTCAAAGTCAGGTTATCGAGCGCAAAAGCTGGATAACGGCTTTTTTTTGCGCGCCTGTAAGTTTTGAGTACCGCGCCAGCAATTCGTCTTCGTCGTTTAATGTTTTGGACTCTTCCAGATTTTCGTCCGCAAAAAATTCGGAAAGGGTGATGTTGAACGCGCCGCAAATTGCCTTTAGGGTAGATATTTTCGGCTCGGCGTTGCGCGTATATAAGTTATTTAAAGTTGATTGCGTAAGCATTGCTTCCATAGCAAGGTTGTTTACAGACCAGCCGCGTTCTTCACGTAAAGCGTCGATTTTTTCAAGAATAGTCATATTTAATTTCCTTTACGCTATTGTATAACCAAAAAGGGTTAATTTAATAACACAAAATAGTTGACAATTAAACCCAAATGGGTTAATATGTTAACGTACTTATGAAAAAGTATAAATAAACTTAAAGGATATGGAAAAATTATGATTTGTAAGAATTGCGGCAAAGAAATCAGTGATAACGCTGCGGTTTGCGTACATTGCGGCGCTTCCACCGCTAACGCACAGCAGCAAGTAATTGTAAAGAATGCACCCAACAACGGTGTTGCAATTGCGGGCTTTGTGCTTTCGTTCTTCTCGTTTGCGGCGGTCATCGGTTTGATTTTAAGCATTGTAGGCTTGCAGAAATCAAAGACGCCCGAGTTCAACGGTAAGGGCAGGGGACTTGCAATAGCGGGTATCGTTCTCAGCTGTATAACGATAGGTTACTGGATTATAATTATCGCAACCTGCGCCGGTACGTGCGCGGCTGTCGGCGGCGGCACGGCTGCTCTTACGCTGTTGCCCTTGGTTTAATTTAAAATAAACTGATAAAAAGACGGGTTTTAAACCCGTCTTTTTTTGTTAATAATTAATTTAAAAGGAGATTTTTGAAATGTTTTGTACTAATTGCGGCAACAAATTGGCGGAAGAAGCAATTATATGCGTTAAATGCAGCGCGCCCGTAATAAAAATTGCCAAGGACGGAAAGGCGTACGCTATTGACATTTTAACTTTAAAACCGTATTATATTAAGTAAGAACAGAAATAGTATGGGGAAAGTTTTATGTATTGTAAAAACTGTGGCAGTCAGATAGCCGACCAAGCCGTATATTGCGTGCATTGCGGCACTGCAACCGACGTTGGTTTTTCCGTTCCCTCCCAGCCCGCATTGTGTGAAAAAAGAACAAACGGCTTTGCGGTTGCAGGTTTTGTTTTGGCGCTTGTGGGCTTATTACTCTGCAACATTTCTATACTGGGTTTGATTTTTAGTTGTATCGGGCTTGTCAATTCAAAAACTTACGGCTCCGGCAAGGGATTGAGTATTGCGGGGCTGGTCATAAGCGTTATAGCATTTGTTATATTACTGGTTGTGGTAATTTTCATTTTTATTATGACAATGTTCGGCACTGCCGTTCCGCACGTTCATTAAACTTCAACCCGCCCTTTGCGGCGGGTTTTGCTTTTGGAAATATGTCCGATTTTAAAAAGCGCGTTGACATTTTAAAGTTACGGGCATATAATATTTACAGTAAAATTTTCAGGTGGATTATGTATTGTAAATACTGCGGCGAACAGATAGCCGACAAAGCGGTGTACTGCGTGCATTGCGGCGTATTTTTGAACGGGGTTCCGCAATCTGAAAGGGCGTCTGAACCGCAACGGCTTAACCGTCCCGAAAGCGTAAACGGTTTGGCGCTTTCAGGATTTATTCTTGCCATATCAAGTATTGTGCTGGGAATGATATTAGTGTACATAAACGTGTCGCACTATGCGGGAATGCCTTTGCAGTTTTTCTGCGCTATACCCCTTGTGACTGCGCTGGGGTTGAGCATTGCCGGCACGGTCAGGGCAAAAAAGACGAAATCGGGTCTCGGCTTCGGTATTGCGGGTATAGTAATCAGCGGCGGCGCTTTTGTCCTGACTGTAGTGTATTGCATTTTTATGTTGCTGATGGTCTATGGCTTTATACTTTTTTTAATGTTATTGATTTAAATGTAAAATTAATCCGCCCGCGCGTTTGCGCGGGCAGATTTTTTATTTGGTATTGTATTTTTCGCAAAGGTTGTTCAAAGCGCAGTTTTCGCAGTCGGGGCGTTGCGAATGGCACACCCGCCGTCCGTGATAGATGAGATAGTGGTGCGCTTTTGACCATTCGCTTTTTGGAATTGCCTGCATAAGCCCCTGTTCAACTTTTTCGGGCGTGTTGCCCTTTGAAAGCCCCAGCCTGTTCGAAACCCTGAACACGTGCGTGTCCACCGCAATGGCGTCGCCGCCGAACGCAACCGAATAAACCACGTTCGCCGTCTTGCGTCCGACTCCCGCAAGCGTTTGCAGCTCTTCAAGAGTCGAGGGTACCTGTCCCTGATATTTTTCTACTATGTCGCGCGACGCGGAGAGTATGTGCGCCGCCTTGTTTCTGTAAAAACCGCAGGCAAAAATGTACTTTTCCAATTCGGCTTGCGAAAGGCTAAGCATTTTTACGGGCGTGTTATAGCCGCGGAAAAGTACTTCTGTAACTTTATTTAACCGCGCGTCGGTGCATTGGGCGGAAAGTATGACCGCTACCAGAAGCTCGTAGGGCGAACGGTATTTAAGTTCGGGCTTGGCGTCTGGATAAAGGGCGGCAAGTCCCTGCAAAATTTGAGTATTTTTGTCCATATGCAAATTTTATCATAATTGCGCGGACTAAATCAACCTATTTTGCCGATAATCGTTTTGCCGTAAGTGGAATAAATTTTAAAAAAGCCGTAAAACGCCGAGTATCCGCCCGAGCGAACCGCAACTTTTACTCTGTCAAAAGCATTTTGCGGAAACTTAATAGAAAGTCCGCAGCCCACGTTTGCTTCTTTGGGGGTGTTTATAAGTCCTGCGGGAATGCCTGCCGCCCTTAATCTTGCGTTGCAGTCAATTGCCTGCGAACGGGAGCGGAAAACCGCAAGTATCTCTGTCATAAATTTGTCCCTCGTATAAATAGAATATATTATCATCTTATGTAACCGAGGTAAATTATGATATATTTTGACAACGCCGCCACGGGCGGATTCAAACCCGACAGCGTTATATGCGCGGCGGCTTCGGCAATGAAGTTCGGCGCAAATCCCGGACGCAGCGGACACAAACTTTCGCTCGCCTGTCTTGAACGGGTTTACTCGTGCAGAAAGCTGTTATGTTCCTTTTTGGGCGGGTACGGATACGACAGGGTCGTATTCACGAAAAACTGTACCGAAGCGCTGAATACAGCCCTTTGCGGCGTATTGAAAAGCGGCGACAAAGTGGTGACGACCGTTGCGGAACACAACTCGGTTTTACGTCCTTTGGAATTTCTGAAAAGCCGCGGCGTCAATGTCGAATACGCGCCCCTTACCGAAGAAGGCGAAATTGACCTTGAAGCTCTTTTCCGCCTTACGGATAAGGATACCCGCGCGGTGGTTATTACGCTTGCTTCCAACGTGACGGGCGCGTCCCCCGATATTTCCGCGGTGCGTAAAAAAATCCCCGCCGAAACGTTGCTTATCTGCGACGGCGCACAGGCTTGCGGTCACGTAGCTATAGATATGAAGGGCAGCGGCATAGACGCGCTTGCGGTTGCGGGGCATAAGGGAATGTGCGGCATTCAGGGCAGCGGCGCGCTTCTTTTTTCGGAAAGGGTTGACCCGTCGCCCGTGCTTTACGGCGGAACGGGCAGCGAATCGTTCAATCTTAATATGCCCGATTTTTATCCCGACAGGCTGGAAAGCGGAACCCTTTCGTACCCCGCAATCGTATCTTTAGGCGAAGGCGTGATTTATCTGCAACAGAATATGAAAGCCGCGTCGCAGAAAGTTTTATCTATGACAGAATATTTAATTGACGGGCTTGAAAAGATAAAGGGAGTCAAAGTTTTTTCGCAGCCCAACCCCTACGGAATCGTCGCGCTGTCCCTGTCGGGTATGCAGTCGGAAATAGCCGCGTACAGACTTTCGGAAGAGTTTGCAATCTGCGTCCGCGGCGGTCTGCACTGCGCCCCGCTCATGCACGCCGCGTTAAATTCAGACGGGCTTGTCCGCGCTTCGCTAAGCGGTTTTAACAGCATGAACGAATGCTCGCAGTTTTTACAGGCAATAAAAAAACTTGCCGCGGAGAGCTGATGGTTTTTGATAACGTATTCGGACTCATAGGAAATACCCCGCTTTTAAGACTTTGCGCTTTCAATAAACTGCACGCCTTCAAAGCCGAAATTTTTGCCAAACCAGAGTTTTTGAATCCTGCGGGGTCGGTAAAGGACAGGGCGGTTAAGTATATGATAGAAAGCGCCGAAAACAGCGGACTGCTTAAACAAGGCGCAACCGTTATAGAAGCGACTTCCGGCAATACGGGCATTGCGCTTGCGGCTGTCGGCGCGGCAAAAGGGTACAGGGTTATTCTGACTATGCCCGAAAATATGAGCGCGGAACGCCGCGCGCTGTTAAAGGCTTACGGCGCGGAAGTGGTTCTGACGGAAGCCGCAAAAGGTATGGCGGGCGCGGTTCGGAAAGCCGAAGAACTTGCCGAAACGCCGGGCGGAATTATTTTGGGTCAGTTTGAAAACGAAGCAAATCCTGCCGCGCACTTTAATACCACCGGTCCCGAAATATGGCAAGATACAGGCGGTAAGGTCGATATTTTCGTCGCGGGGGTGGGTACGGGCGGAACGCTTACTGGCGCGGGCGGGTATTTAAAGAGTAAAAATCCCGATATTAAGATAATAGCCGTCGAACCTGCCGACTCGCCCGTGCTTTCAAAGGGCGTGGGCGGTCCGCATAAAATTCAGGGGATAGGCGCGGGTTTCGTGCCGCGTATTCTGGACAGGCAGATTATTGACGGCGTGATAGCCGTTGAAAGCGCGGACGCGGTTGCTACGGCAAAGGAACTGGTTAAAACGGAAGGTCTGCTTGTAGGCGTCTCTTCGGGGGCGGCGCTGTGGGCGGCAACCCGCCTTGCCGCGCTTGAACAGAACGCAGGCAAAAACATTGCGGTGGTTTTCCCCGACGGCGGAGAAAGGTATCTTTCAACAAAACTGTTTTCATAAAAAAATCCCGCTTTTTTAAAAGCGGGATTTTTTGTTCAGATGTTTTTAAGATGAATTATAACTTCTTTCAGTTTTTTGCGCTTGAATCCGTCCACAAGGGGCGCCAAAGCGTTGTAAAAATTGTCAAGGTCTGCGTTCGTCAGCGTGCCGTTGCGCTTGCCGCGCTCGGCTTCGGCTATAATCGTGCTGAGAAGCTGACCCTGACTCTTGCCGTTCATTGCCTTTGAAACGGCTTTTGCAAGCTGCACGG
>CAOMHR010000030.1 GCA_948482865.1 Christensenellaceae bacterium | reverse complement strand
GGGGTGGAAACAAAAGCGACGTCGTATATGCCCGTTTTAAGTTTTTCCACCGTACCGTTGTTAGAACCGGTATTTATCTTGAATTTAACGTTCGGGTGTTCTGAGTGGAAGTCGTCTATGATGCCGAACAGAAATCCGTGCAGAGCGGTTACCGTAGTGCCTATGTAAATTGTTCCGTTTTCGGCGCTTATTGAATGGTTTAATTCATCTTCACCCTTTAAAATCTGGCTGTGGGCGATTCGCACGTAATCGAACAGCGTTTGCCCTTCATGGGTAAATTCAACCCCCGTTTTCGTCCTGACAAACAACCTGCACCCAAGCTCGTTTTCGAGATTTTGTATGGCGCGCGTGACCGCGGGTTGACTGGAATACAGCTCAACAGCCGCCCGCGTTATGTTTTTGTGCTTGCCAACGTAGTAAAAAATTTTGTAATATTCGTAGTTCATAGTTTTGCTCTCGTAATTATATATGCGTTTTTATTATGATATATATGTTATATTATTATTTTACATTATAATAGATAGGTAGTATAATGTAAAGGAAAATGAAAGAAATTATAAAAAAATGTTTCGTTTCATCATTTTTTAAGGAGAAATTATGAATTACAGGGAAGCATCATTGAAAAAACACGCCGATTGGAAGGGCAAAATAGAAACGGTATGCCGCGTACCCGTTGACAGCAGGGAAGCGCTCTCGCTTGCGTATACGCCGGGGGTTGCGGAACCCTGCATGGCGATACACGACGACGTGGAAAAGTCGTTTGAACTTACGCGCCGCTGGAACACGGTCCCCGTCATCACGGACGGCACTGCGGTTTTGGGCTTGGGCGATATAGGTCCGGAAGCGGGTATGCCCGTTATGGAAGGCAAGTGCGCGCTGTTCAAGGCGTACGGCAACGTGGACGCGTACCCCATTTGCCTTGGTACAAAGGATACGGAAGAAATTATAAAGACGATAAAGATTATGGCGGGCAGCTTCGGCGGAATTAACCTTGAAGACATTTCCGCGCCCCGCTGTTTCGAGATAGAGACGAGATTGAAGGAAGAGCTTGATATACCCGTATTCCACGACGACCAGCACGGCACGGCAATCGTTTCGGCGGCGGCGCTGTTGAACGCGCTGAAACTTGCGTGCAAAAATATCGAACAGATTAAATTAGTCATTAACGGCGCGGGCGCGGCAGGCATTGCTATCGCTAAGTTCCTTTTGAAGCTGGGCGTGAAAGATATCGTAATGTGCGACAGAAAGGGCATTATCTGCAAGGGCTTGGAATGGCTGAACCCCGCGCAGAAAGAGATTGCGGAAATAACTAATTTACAGCATAAAAACGGCGCTCTCGCAGACGCTATGAATGGGGCGGACGTATTTATAGGCGTCTCTGGTCCGCACTGCGTAACAAAGGAAATGGTAAAGTCTATGGCGGATAAATCCATTCTGTTTACCTGTGCAAATCCTGTTCCCGAAATAGAACCTGCGGACGCAAAGGAAGCGGGCGCGTTTATAGTGGGTACGGGTTCTTCGGAATATCCTAACCAGATAAACAACGTATTGGTTTTCCCCGGGCTTTTCCGCGGCGCGCTGGACGTAAGGGCTGCGACTGTAAATACCGAAATGATGATAGCTGCGGCAAAGGGAATTGCGGGTTACGTTTCCGAAAACGAGCTTACTACTGAATATATTCTTCCTTATGCCTATGATAAAAACGCGCACAAAGCCGTGGCAAAGGCGGTTGCGCAGGCGGCTGTAAAATCAGGAGTGGCAAAATTAAAATAATTTTTTAAAAAATTTAAACTATTGTCATATGCCAATAGGGGCAAGCGAATGCGCAGCATTCGCTTGCAAACAACACTATCAGTAAAAAAACAAGGTGGGGGGAAAGATATGAAAAAACAAAGACTGGCGCTTATTATCTTTTTGGCGCTGACGTGCATACTGTGTACGGTTTTTGCTTTCGGCTGTTCGGATAAGGTTACGTATTATACAGTAACTTTTATGGACGGACAGACGCAGGTAGGTCAGCCCGTCAAAGTGCAAAAAGGCAAAAGGATAGAGAATTATCCTACCGCTGCACGTCCCGACGAGAACTACGTCTTCGACGGTTGGTTTAAGGACGAAGAGCTTGAAAAGGTATGGAATCACGACGTTGAGAGAGTTACCAAAGATATTACTTTATGGGCTAACTTTCTTTACGTCCCTGCAACTCCGAGCAACGTAGCAATGGACGGCAGCGCGTTTTCCAACACGGTAACCTGGTTGCAGCGCAATATAACCGCCGATACCGATTTTAAAGTTGAAATTATCGGAACGGATATTGTTTCCGGCGGTAAAGACGAATTTGTTTTCGAGAGCTATAAGGGTCATAACGATATTTATACCGTTAAATGGACGCCTGCGCAAAAACCTTTGGGCGGTTTATATTCCGCGAAAATTTCCAGCGGAACAGCCGACGGTATTACCGTTGACAATCTTATGTTCAAGGGCGCGGGTACTTCCGTAAATCCCTATCTCATAACTTCGTCAACAGACTTGGCTGCAGTAAATACGCAGGACGTCGCTAAGGGAAGTTACTACAAACTTGCGCAGTCGTTTACCGCAAGGCTTTCCGCAAACGACGTTCAGGGCAAAGTATTTAACGGAAACCTTAACGGCAACGGCAAGACGGTCACGCTCGAAGCGTCCGATACGGGACTTTTCGGCATTCTCGGAGAAAATTCCGAAATTAAAGATTTAACCGTTGCAGGAGCTGTTGCCAACGTTCAGACAAATTGCGCGGGCGCAATTGCGAATGTCAACAAAGGTAAAATTTATTTCTGCACGGTTTCCGCAAGTCTGGACAGCGCGGTCGGCTCGGTCGGCACGCTTACGGGCGGCAAGGACGGAATAGAAGGCGGTATTGCAGGCGTTGCCGGAATAAACTACGGCGAAATTTCCTGCTGTACTTATTCGGGTACGGTTAAGGCAAACGTCGGCGGCGCGGGAATCACGGTAATAAATAACGGCACCGTTTCGCTCTGTTCTTTTACCGGTACTATAGGCGCGGCGAATTCGGTTGAAACGGGTAATTCAACTAAGGCGTACAGCTATATCGGCGGTATAGCCGCCATAAATTACTCGGTTATAGAAAAGAGTTCAACGGACGGAAGCGGCAAACTTCTTGCTCAGCGCGGCGCGGGCGGGCTAAACGATTATGTCGGCGGAATAGTTGCGGTAAACCAGAACGGCGCAACCGTGAGCGAATGCTGGTTTGACGGCATACGCGTCCACGGAAACAAAAACGTAGGCGGAATTGCCGGAGCCAACGCGGGAACGATAACCCATTGTTATGCCGGCGGCGACTATCATTCGGGTTCTAAAAATCACAGCTACGTCGGCGGACTCAGCGAAGTAGGCGGTATCGTCGGACTTGCGCAAGCGGGCGGCAGCGTGTCAAACTGCTTTGTAACTTCCAACGTTTACGCCTATTCGGGCAACGCGTACAAAGTGGCAAGCACTTCTTCGGACTGCGTATATCTCTCCGGCAATTTAGATAACAGAAGCGATACGGTAACGGTGAAAGCGGGTGAAGGAAACGGAAACACCGAAATCGAACTCAGCGGCAGTTTTGCGGCGAAAAATTATCCGCTTGTATTGACCGACGAACAGCTGACTGCGTTGAACGGCTCAGGCAGCGCGTTTACCGATAAGACGAACGTACGCCTTGTCTGCGAGAGCGAGAGCACCGTTATAGACCACAATATAACCGTTGTAATAGGCGGCAGGGAAATAGGCACGGTAAGCAGCGTTACGGGCAACAGTATTTCGCTTAAAGAATATGCGCCTTCAAACGTCCCCGCGGGACACTATTTTGCGGGCTGGGCTGTTACCGCAAACGGTGAAGCGGTATTTGCGGAAAACGCGCAGGTAAGCTATACCGCGCTCGAAAATTACGGCTCGGACAGAATAACGCTTTATCCCGTATTCATAGAAGGCGAAAAACCGCAGTCGAAAGTGTTGAGCGTTGCTTTGTGGACGAGATACGTCAATGAAGAAACGGCAAAAGCGCTGTTTGAAGCGTTTAAGGTTTCAACGTATTTTGCAGACGGCTACGAAGTGGTCTACACCGCTCTTTCGTCAAGCAACAATGCAAATTATAAAGCCGATTACGAGAGCGGCGATTACAACGTTGCGTTTGCGTATAAGTCGTCCGCGGTAGACGAATGGCAGGTTTCGATAACGCAGATTTATATTTTCAGCGTGAACGACAATGCGTATACTACGCTCAAAGTCGGTTTAAACAGTTCCGACGGCGTGGTCGTAGCATTCGGTGAATTCTTAAAGTCGGAAACGGCTAAAAAGATAATGAATCCAGATTACGTAACCGAAGCGGAAGCCGATAAAATAGAAATAACTTTAATGCACAACGGAACGCAGTACGGCGAAAAGCTGATCGTATCCAACGCGACCGACGCGGGTGACGTTACTCTTCCCACAGTCGCAGGCGACAATTTTGCGGGTTGGGCGTTGACCGAAGCAGGGACGGACGGCGAAACTCTTTTAAAGGGTACCAAAGGTTATGCGGATCTGGCGGCTTACGCTTCGCAGGGAAAATTAACCCTGTACGCAAGATTCGCTGAGAGCGAGCTGCCTGTGTCTTTGAAAGTTGCTGTTTATAAAAAGTTTATCGACCAGCCTGTTGCCGACGCTTTAACTGCGGCGTTTGCAAAGTATTGTTCAGACAACTCTATACGGTGCGACGAATTGCAGATTGACCTTATTACCACCGGCAACGGCGCGGCGTTTACGTCCGATGCGTCGGATTACGACGTTGCAATCGGGCATAAAGGCGGGACGACGTTCACGGCTATTGAAACGCTGACGGTTGCTATGCAACTGAATGCGGCAAACGGCGGAACGGTGGCAAACGACAGAAAAGCCGAAAGGCTTACCGACAGTGAAATTGCACAGGCGTTTATGGCGTTTTTACAGACGGACGAAGGCAAAGCCGCATTGACGGCGACTGCTGAATAAACGGAAAGGGGGATAAATTTGTGAAAAACGAAAATATTCAGAAGCCGCCATTAAACGAAAGATTTAAAAACTTCTTCGTAAAACTGGGCGGAATACTTAAAAGATTTTTTATCAACGTCTGGAAAGATAAATCCAAGCGTATGATGGCGGTAGCAAGCTGTCTGATATTATTCGGCGCGCTGTTCGCGTTTATCGTCAACATAAACGGGGGAGCCGTAAACGTTTCGTCGTTCAAGCTGGAAACGGGCGAAAAGACATGGGTGGTTGCAGACGTGTATAAGCCGAAAAAGGCTACGGCGGAAAACAAAGCGCCGTGCGTTATCGTCTGCCCCGGCTATCAGCGCACTAAGGAAACGCAGGCGGCGTATAACCTTGAGCTTTCCCGCCGCGGTTACGTCGTGGTGTGTCTCGACCCCTACAGTCAGGGCGAGTCCAGCTCTACCGACCAGACCGCCGCACAGGTGGGATACGGACTCTTTGCCGTAATAGAACACGTGACCGAGACTGACGAAAACGGTAACGGCAAAAATTTCAACTACGTCGACCTTGAAAACGTCGGTATTGCGGGACACTCCGCAGGCGGCAACGCGTGCATATACGCAATGTCGCGTTACGGTACGTACAACAATCAGAAGATACAGTCCGTATATATTTCCGGTTACGTCCGCAACAATATTTTAAAAGACGACAGTCTCGCCACGCTCAAAAACGTATCCTGCAATATAGGGCTTGCGTATGCGCGTTATGACGAAGGCGCATACCAGAACGAAGGGACGAGTACGTCGGTTGACGACGAAAACGCAAATTCGTTGGACTATTCCGATATGCGCTATACGGTATCGGCTATAAACGTAGTTAATTCGGGAATTTATGCGCACGAAGGTTCGGAAGAAAATTTTGTAAAAGAAGTGGTAATCGACGATTACTACGGCAGTCCTGACGACTATTCTTTCCGCGTCGTCCATAACGAAAAAACCATTCACGGTTTGCAACCTTATGACAACTTGTCGATAGCTCATATGATAGAGTTTTTCGATTACGTTTTCGAAGACGCTACGGGCGGAAGCTCGCTGGCAACCACAAATCAGGTGTGGTGGATTAAAGAGATATTCCAGGGACTGTACCTTGCGGGAATGTTCATGTTTGTTCTTTCGGAAGGCGCGCTTTTACTCAGAACGAAATTTTTTGCGACCGGCGTACACGAGCCGCAACCTATGAGCCACAACGATTCTAAAATAGACAAACTTACATTCTGGGGAATATTTGTAGTCTGCGCTTTGTTTGCGTGCTTCTCTTACGACTGGATGGCAACGCTGTCCGCCAAATGGTTTACGACGGGCGTAGGTTCTGCTGCGGGCGGGCTTACCTGGTTGTTCCCGCAGAGAATGACCAACGCGGTAATGCTATGGTCTGTCGTCAACGGACTGCTGGGCTTGGGACTGTTCCTGCTCGCCCATTTCTTAAGGCACAGAAGGCGTGGCGCAACGCTTGTGAATTTGAAGGAAAAGCCCACGAACGTACTTAAAATGCTTTTGCTTGCGTTTATACTGTTCTGTTCTTTCTACGTTATAATAGACGTGCTGTTCCTGATATTCCATATAGACGCAAGGTTCTTCTTTGTGTGCGCAAGACCGTTGTTCTTCTCAACGAACTGGCGGCTGCTGGTGCTTGCGCTGATGTATATGCCGGTGTTCTTCCTGTTCTATTTCACGAACTCGGTAAGGGTAAACTGCTCTATGCGCAACGCGCGTTGGGGAAAGGTCGGAAGCGTTGTAATCGCTTGTCTTGCAAACTCCGTGGGGCTTATTTCCATTATCTTCCTGCAATACGTCGTGTTTGCCGCGACGGGTGCGGTATGGCTGACGACAAACTGGCTGTACGTCAATCTGCTTTGGGGCGTGGTGCCTATGATGATACTGCTGCCCATATTCAACCGCTATTTCTATAATAAGACCGGCAAGGTGTATCTCGGCTCGTTCGTAAGCTGTCTGGTATTCATTATGATGACGCTTACCAACACCGTAACTTATCTGCCCCTTCTGTAAACTGTTATGAAAATTAAAAAAATTATTATTTCGATTGTGACGGTAGTTATCGCCGCGCTCGGTTTACTCGTATTCTTTTCAGAGCCGTGGCATACAGTACCTTTACTTGTCAAACCTTCACTGCCTGAAAAAGTTTCGCTTCTTGACGGGGAAAAACTTAAAGACGAAGATTTCGTGCGCTGGATAGGCAGAACGGAGTATTCGGAAGGGCAAGTGTATTGCTACTATACGGCGACCGGTTTTACGGTAAAGTTTACGGGAACGGAACTTAAAGTTACATTTAACGCGACCAATACGGAATCGGATAAAAACCGCCCTTATTTTATTGCAAGCGTAGATAACGAAACCGCGCCCGAAGGCAAAAGTTTTTCGCTTACGGAAAATACGCAAACGGTGACCGTTGCGGAAAACTTGTCAGACGGTACACACACCGTAACGGTCTTGAAGAGAAGCGAACCCGAAAATTCGCTTACTTCGGTCAAAAAAATCGAAACGGACGGCGAATTTAAAGCGCCCGGAAAGCATACGGGTTTAAAATTTCAGATTTTAGGCGGCTCGGGTATTTCTGGTCACGGTTGCTTGGGTAGCGCGGGCGAAGAGTGGACGACTGCAAATTCGTCGTCGTTAAACGGTTTCGGTTATCTTGCCGCAAAACGCTTCGGCGCGGAAACGCAGTTTGTATCCAACAGCGGTATGGGGCTTTTGTGGGGCTATCGCGGCGTGGAAAATCTGTCTGCCGCTTACAACGCCACGGGGCTGATTGCGGAATACAATAATAACGGCAGCACCAAATCCGTTAATGCTACGGGGGAATGGAACCATTCAAACTGGATTCCCGACGCGGTAATAGTAAACATAGGCGGCAACGATTGGAATTCGCACATAAGCCCGCTTTCGGGCAACGCACGGATAACCGCCGAAACACAGTTTAAGAATGCAGTTAAAGATTTGCTTACGCGTATTCATAATCTGTATCCGAATGCAAAGGTTGTGTGGACCTGTAACAGTATAAGAAGCGGCAGCGGCGCGCTTGCAAACGAAGCGGTCGGTACACTTGAATTCAAGAACAGTATAAGGCTTGTCGCTATTGACGAAACGAAAGACGGAGCCGACAACCACGCGGGCGCGGCAACCCAGATTGCCAATGCCAAAACCGTTGCCGACGCAATTACTTCTTCATTCGGTTTAGAACAAATTGTCTGATATTCAGAAATAAAAATTTATTATAGAAAGCCGCAACTTTCAAAAGTTGCGGCTTTCGGTTTAACTGAAATACTATTTAGTTTGGTATACAATAAAACTGTCATTCTTGAAATGCGCTTAGGTTTGACTTTAACTTATTAGCCTAATAACATTTCGCAATTCCGGTAATAGCCCTTCGCGGCATAAATCGCCGTTGCGTTTGATATTAATTTTGTTTTGCAACCCATCTATAAAAAAGTGTTTCTGCGCCAGACCCTGTTAAATAAGACCTTTCGATATAAACCTTTCCGTCTTTTTCAATTTTTAAGGTGTATCTATTAGATGGCGGCAACTCAAAATAATTAGCATTGTATATAATTTTACCTGTAAAGCCTTTTTCAGTTAAAACTTTTTGAATTTCCATATCAATTCCTATATATTGTATATATTATGGCATATATTATGGCATTAAATACAAAAAAGAGTAAACAAAAAACCTAAACCGCTTTCCACTAACTTAATAGTGGTTCGATTTAGGTTTCAAGTGGTGACCCGACTGTTAATTATCCGAACAAAGTCATTCTTATTAAAAATTGTTTTGCATTGATTATTAGTATGTTAAATGTAAATCTTTAAAAGGGAATTTTCAGAAACTATTGACGATTTTGTAATTTTATGATAAAATATATTATATTTGAAATAAAGGAGTTCTATTTATGGAAATTATAATTTCTTCTACTTGTGATTTCAATTCTCCTGATGCCAATTTTATTTGTAGTGGACATCAAGCTTGTGATGGCGATAGTTGCTCTAGTGAAGACTGCTTAGTGGGAGCATAGAATATTTAATGTGGTTCAATTATTCATTTTACAATATAGTACTTAAAGAAAGTGCTAATTTTGTTTATCTATATAATTCCTATTCTGGTGCTTTGTGTAAATTAGAAAAGGCAATACATTCTCAGATTTTGAATGAAGAAATTGACGATAATATTAAGTGTGAATATTTTGAACAGCTTTTGAATCAAGGTTTTATAAAACCAGTTGATTTAAATGAATATAATAGAATCATTTTAAACGAGAGAATAGCAATACTCTCAAACCCACAAAATACACTTTCATACGTAATTGCCCCTACTCTTGCGTGTAATTTAAATTGCGATTATTGTTTTGAGAGTGGTTACAGAAACAATTCAATTGTTAATGATGCGAAAATTATAGAAATTGCAGATTATATATTAAGTCGCATTAATGCTGAAGTAAAAACTATCAATGTTGGTTGGTTTGGCGGTGAGCCTTTAGTCGCTTACAATCAAATATTGAAATTTAGCAATTATATCATACCGAAGCTTAGAGAGAAAGAAGTTAGTTTTAGTTCAAGTATGATAACTAATGGTGTGCTCTTATCCAAAGATAAAGTAAAAGCTTTAGCTGAACAATGTAATCTTAAGAGAGTACAAATCACTGTAGATGGAACGAAAAATGTTTATTGTGCTCGAAAGCACGCTACACCCAATCAATTTGATACGCTCCTTAAGAATATCAAAGAAGCATCTAATTTTATAAAAATTTCTATTAGGCTAAACTGTGACAAAAATAATTTTGACGATTTAAAAGCTGTAGCAAATAAGATTATAGAACAATGTGATAATAAAAAAAATCTATCTATATACCTTGCAAAACTTATAGATTACATGGGATGTGGCGGAGACCAGTTTTTTTCGCAAGACGCATTTGATAACAAACGAATTGATTTCGATAAATATATTTGCGAACTTCTTGGCAAACCCTATGAACCAAATATTTATAAATATCGCAAGTCCTTTTGCGGATTATTTAAGTTGAATAATCATGTCATTGGACCTAATGGGGAGTTATACAAATGTGAACATCATGTTGGACAGGCGGAGAAAGTTATTGGCGACATAAAGTATGGGCTAAACTATAATGATACTTTTATGAGGTTTTTAGAAAATAAGCCATTGGAAATGTGTAAAAAATGCAAAATATTTCCTATTTGTTTAGGAGGGTGTCCAGCTCAAAAGTTTGATTTACCACAAGGTGAATCTTGTTTCTATAGTGAGTTCTATATAAAGAAACTCTTTGATCGATTCATCAATGATTAGTTAAATATACTAAGGAGTTAAAAATGGATACAGGGTTGTTGATAACATTAATAGTGGCAATCTTAACGCTTGCTGCGGGAATTATTGGTGCGGTAATTACAATAATATACAAGTCGTTTTGTGATAAAAGGGAAAAAAGAGTTATTCCAACTGTAGCAATTTGGAATGATAAGTTTGATGATATTGATGAAAAGCTTGAGTTTAAAAATAATCGATGGTTTTTTGACTTGGATACTTTTAAAATTAAAGAATTTGTAGAAAATCGATATTATTATTTTTATGTTCGCTCGTATCAAGCATACAAAATGTACAAATGTATTGTCACCTATACTGATAAAGCGACTTCAACTACTAAAAAATATAATTTAGGTACAGTTATGGCAGGTAGTGGATATGTTATCCCAATAAAAATTTTAGACAATTCTTCGCAAATTAGGTTTACTATAGAATATGATACTGAAAGACAAGAACATATAAAATATGAAGTAAGTGGAGAAATAGATTTGACGCATAAAGCTCTACAAAATGAACAAGAAGAAGCATATATCTATAAGAGAAAAAGGTATAGAAAGCTAGGAACATTTACTAAAAGTATTACAGCAAGCTATTCTTCAACCGAAGTTAAAGAAAGATTCGTTGATGGTGATAAACTTAATAAGAGGTAAGTTATGGAAATATTAATACAAGCAAATACGAGTTTAGATGATACACTTTGCACTTATGATAGCGGTTGTAGTTTTGACTGTAGCGATTATTGTGGATGCGATAGTCATTGTTCAGATTGGTAAATTTCCATACAATTATAAAAGGCATGTAGAATTTAAATTCTACATGCCTTTTTTGTTTTGCACAATATTTTTACATTTTTTATATAGCGCCTATTTATATACCGCTACTGTGGCGATTTCTCTATCCCGTCTATTTCAACGGCTATCCCTATACGATTTAACGGGATTCTTTTTCTTTATTAAATTTTTTATTCAATTGTCGTTGTTGCCTTTCGGCTTGCCACGCCGCAAACTCTTTTTGTCCTTCTTCGGTTTCAAAGTAGGCTTGTATGGCGGGCAGTAATGCTCTTGCAAGGGAGTCGATTTCAAACTCGGGTATCCCTGTGGTGTTCTTTTTCCGTCTTGACATTAACTGTTGGCGTTTTCCTCCTTAAAGATTTATTCAGTTGTTACATATAATAGTCTTTGTTCCGTCCGCGAATACGGGCAAGATTTTGTTGCCGTTCTCTTTCGTATCGGGCGGCTTTTTCGTCTTGTACGTCTTGCAATAGCTGGGCGTACCCTTCGGGCAGTATCGCCTTGATTTCCGCAACTTCCTGCACGGTCTTTTCGTAACCGTCCGCTCGTCGCTTTTCTCTCATATACTGTTGAAATACGTCCGCTTGGTCTCTATTTACGCGCTTGATTTCTTCTTCGAGTAGAGTGTTCCTTGCCCGTAGTGCCGTGATTTCGTCCGCTGCTTGTTTCTTCTTTTTGGGTATCGGCTTGCCCGTCGCTTGCGCTACCGCTTCAACCGTTTGGGTCAGTCCGTCAAGCTCGGCTTGCTTTTGCTCGGTTTGTTTGTCAATCTCATCTCGCTTTTGCTCCGCCGATTGTACAATGACTTTTGCTTTATGTTCGGCGGCTGTAATGTGCGTTGCCTGACTGTTTTCCTTGCCGCGTTGTAAGCCGTATTTCTTTCCGACTTGTTCCCATAACTCCGTTTGAAGTTCCGCAAGTTTCTGTCTGTCGAATAGGCTTTTACTGCTTAACCGCCCGTCATTGATAGGCACGAAATTCAAGTGCATATGCGGCGTTGTTTCGTCCACGTGGACTACCGCAGACAACATATTTTTATAGCCGTACTTATCCATAAAGAAGCGCGCGCAATCTTCAAAGAAAGCTCGTTGTTCCCAAGCTCGCATACCTTTGAAAAACTCTCCGTCCGATCCGATTACAAACGAATTCATAAGAATAGCGTCCGAGCGTATCTTGCGTTTCAAAGTGAGAGTGGCAAGCCGCTTGTTTATCATATCTATGTACTTGCCCTGTGGGTATATCAAGTGATAGTTGCCGTTCGTTCTCTCGCTGTCGATTTGAGGGTTAGAGCCTTGATAGTTCTCATCTCTTTCGTTCTCTTTCTCAACGGGCGAAACGTCTTGCCGTTTATATTTTTCCATATGACATACTAAATAACTTATACTTAAAATCCTCCTTAAAATCTTTGTTTTGCCTTGTGGTCGAAAGCCTCGCAGAGCGAACGGAACTTATGAAATAAGTGTAGTGAGCTACACTTATGCTCGACGATAAGTTGTTTCCTACGAAGTTGCTTTCCGTTTGCTTGCCGTATTAGGGTGGTTTGAATATCACTGTGTTTACCTCCGAATTGTTAGTTTTTATCTCTTCATCCACGCAAGAAAGAGTGGGAAAGATACCGTAAAAAGGGCACAAAAAAGCCGCTGATACTTTCTCCGTAATCACCGACTTCAACCGTATTTAGCAACATTAATGCTCTATGGTGGTTAGCCATTCTATGAGATTGTAAGATTATTTTTAGCTCAAAAGATACCTTGATTATATAAAAATTTGTAACACAAAATAGACCATCAACGCTATCCGACTTTCGCATCCTCATAGGAATCTCGAATAACTCCGGCTGCTCATTTTATTGTCGCATAACTGTATGACAATAAAAGCCTATCACGGCTCACGAATTTTGCATAAAACTAAATATCTTACACTCTATTCGCAAGCTAAGGTACGGGCAACTGTATCACCCAAAAACTTCTGCTTTCTGTGGACGAACTTCATCCACCGCAGAACTTCTACCCTTGAAAGGATACAAAACGAACTTTGTGGT
>CAOMHR010000029.1 GCA_948482865.1 Christensenellaceae bacterium | reverse complement strand
TGGTAGCGACGGGTGGATTCGAACCGCCGACCTGCCGGGTATGAACCGGCCGCTATAGACCAACTAAGCTACGTCGCCATGTTCCTGACTGGCAGGATATAATTTGGTTGCGGGGGCGGGATTCGAACCTCGCGACCTCCGGGTTATGAGCCCGACGAGCTACCTGGCTGCTCTACCCCGCGATGTATGCCTTCTTGCAAAAGCCTTATCATTTTATTAGATAATTAAACTTTTGTCAACTATTTTTAAGGTATATAAAAAATAATTATTTTACCGTCTGCTGTTGCAAGCTAAGTTTTGATATGCTATAATCTACATATGAAAGACCTTGCGTCGTATCGCGGTTTAAAAATATGCGTCGCCCTGTCGGGCGGAAGGGACTCAATCGCCCTTGCGCATTATATTTATTCCAATGCAAAAGAGTTTTCGATAACCCTTTGTGCAATGAACTGCGACCATTCTATCCGCGGCGAAAGTTCGGCGCGCGACAGCGAGTTTGTAAAAGAGTGGTGCAAGTCGTTGAAAATTCCGCTGATATTTTTCAAGCGTGAACATACGCAAGACAACAGCGAAAATTCGGCGCGGCAGTGGCGGCTTGAATGTTACCGCGAAGCTCTTGAAAAGAGCGGCGCGGACGTTATTGCGACGGCGCACCATTTAAACGACAATGCCGAAACCGTGCTTTTCAATCTTGCACGCGGCAGCGGGCTTTGCGGACTTACGGGAATCTGCGACGGCGAAATAGACGGAGTGAAAATTATAAGACCGTTAATTGGTTGCACCCGCCGCGAAATCGACGAATATATAACCGAAAACAAACTTGAATTTGTAGAAGACGAAACCAATTCAAGCGACATTTACACTCGCAACAAGATACGTTTGAACGTACTGCCGGAGCTTGAAAAGGCGGTTCCGCAGGCGGCGGAATCGATATACCGTTTTTCACGCCTTGCAGCAGAAGACGAACTTTTTTTTCACGAGCTTATAAAGGAACGCGGGCTTATAGAAGCCGGAGCGACGTTTGTAAAAATAAAACACTGCGTGCAAAAGCCGCTGTTCAAACGCGCGGCGGTTTCTGCGGTTAGCAGAAACTTTAACAGGCGCGACTACACGGCGCAGCAGGCGGAAAATCTTTTTGCTTTGCAGTTTGCGGCTACGGGTAAAGCGTTTGAGTTTTTGGGACTGATAGCGCGCAAGGAAGAGAAATGCATAACAATCGAAGAAAAGGAGAGCGGCGAAAGCGGACAGGTTCTGTTTTGCGATTACCGCGGTAAAACGTTTTGCGGTCAGCGGCTCGAAATATCCGGAAAAGCCGACGGAAAGAGCTTAAAGTTCGATTTGGATAAAATACCGCCAACCGCCGTCATCCGTTTTATGCGTGCGGGCGATAAATTCAACAAATTCGGCGGCGGGACTAAAAGTCTGGGCGACTATTTTACCGATAAAAAAATTCCCGTGCGGATAAGAAAAAAAATTCCGCTCATTGCGGACGGACAAAATGTTCTTGCAATTTGCGGGGTGGAAATTTCCGACGGGATAAAGATAACTGAAGAAACGCAAAAAACTTATTATATAATTTGCGGCGGTTTGCCGTAAATTGAACACGGAGGGAAGAATGAACGATATTGCGGGAAGAGAGTCAAAATTCAAAACGCTGCTTATGCGCAAACTTTCTTCGGACAAGAGATTGAACGTAACCTGCCCCGATTTCAAATATCCCGCGCCCCTTTTCGTCTACGTGAAAAGCGTAAAGACCGAAAAGACGATAGCGGTAAGGCTGGACGGCGTGGACAAGACCGTAAGGTTCTGGGACTACGTTGACGACGATTATTCCGGAGAAGACGGCGTATGGGACGAAATGAGCGAAGAAGGACTTGACAGGTTCATAGTAAAACTTTACGGCGTTATGGATAAGGCGGTAGACGTTGAATTTTTCGGCGCGGACGGCGAGTGCGAAGATTACTGGTCGGGCGTGGAAACAGGCGAAATTACCGCGGCAACCGCACAGAAAACGGTAAAAAAGCACGGCAAAGAAATTGATTTTTTACTTGCCAGATACAGCAATTTTTTCGGCGACAGGCAATTTGTTTTCAATAAGGCTTTCGCCGAAGTAAAAAGATAAAGGCTTAAAGCCGGAATAGAAATACGAAGGAGAATATATGCATAAAGATTGCGAACGCATAATGCTTACCGAAGATCAGTTACGCTCACGCGTAAAGGAAGTCGCTTTGCAGGTGGACAAAGTATACAAGGACAAGTGTCCGCTTGTAGTCGGAATTTTAAAGGGAAGTATAATTTTTTACTCGGATTTTATCCGCTTTCTGACAATGCCCGTCGAACTTGATTTTATGGCGGTTTCGTCATACGGGTCGGGCGCGGTGTCGTCGGGTAAACTCAACATCAAAAAAGACCTTGACAGGGACGTTAAAGGCAGGGACGTAATTATCGTTGAAGACATTATAGACAGCGGCTTCACGCTTGCCTGCCTTAAAGACCTGCTTTTGAAACGCGGCGCGGCTTCGGTGTGCATAGTTACACTTCTGGACAAGTTTGAAAGGCGCGAGTACGACATTAAATCGGACTACAATTGCTTTTTGATTGAGAACGAGTTCGTCGTCGGCTACGGACTCGACTACAACGAGCAGTACCGTCACTTGCCGTACATAGGAATTTTAAAGAGAAGCGTATACGAATAACGGTCGTATTCTGCGCTTGTCCTAATTTTTATTTTGCCGCTAAAAACAGTTGAAAGGTTTAAATTTATGTGATATAATAAATTCACCACATTATCTTTAAATGTTTTCCTGCCGGCGGTGCGGGTATGCGCAGGAGCGATAAACGTTCGGCAACGTTTATCTCTTTCTCTATATATTTGCTCTGCGCGGATAAAATTAGATGGTGTGGTAACCTGAAAGAGATAGCCTTGCAAGGCGCGTCGTTACGGCGCGCCTTTAATTTTTTCTCTGAATAAAAATTTTTCAAACACAGATACTTTTGTTAAGGAGAAAAAAATATGGTAATAGCAAACATAATTTCTTATGTGCTGGTACTTATCGGCGCGCTCAACTGGGGGCTTTACGGAATGTTCGATTTCAATTTCGTAAGCTGGGTGTTCCAGGGACCCCGTACGGTCGGCTCGATAATAATTTACGTGCTTATAACTCTGGCTGCGGTATGGCTTATAATTTCGCCCATTATTTCCGGAAACGGATTAAGGCTTAATGTCAGAAAGCAAGAGAGCGAAGTTAAATAATTTTAAGGGCGTTCCTTTTGTCTGTAAGGATGAAAGGAACGCTTTTTTTGTGTGTTGCAAAAATAATTGCATTGTGCTAAAATAAAACGGTAATTATGAAAGATTATTCTCTCGAAGAAAAAGCCCGCCTTTTATCGGGCAGGGATATATGGAGTACGGCAAAGGTCTGCGGCGCCGAAAAAATACGCTTTTCCGACGGACCCGCGGGTCTGAGAGTGCAGGGTAAAAAGGGCGACCATCTGGGTTTAAACCGCTCTGCGCCCGCAACCTGTTTCCCCGCGCACTCCGCGCTTGCCGCAAGCTGGAACAAAGAACTTGTTAACAGGGTTGGCGAAAGCATAGGAAGGGAAGCGGCGGTTTACGGCGTTGACGTTCTTCTCGCGCCCGACCTGAATGTAAAAAGCTACCCTTTGAACGGCAGGAATTTCGAGTATTTTTCCGAAGACCCCTACCTGAACGGAATGTTGGGCGCGGCGTATCTGGACGGAGTGCAGTCAACGGGGGTTGGCGGTTGTGTTAAGCATTTTGCGGTTAACAACCGCGAGTTCGGCAGAATGGTTTACGACTCGGTCGTAGATGAAAGAACTCTGCGCGAGATTTATCTGACGGCGTTTGAAATTGCCGTAAGGCAGGCGAAGCCCGCGGCGGTAATGACGGCGTATAACAGGCTTAACGGCGTTTACTGTAATGAAAACAGTTGGCTGTTGGACGGGCTTTTGCGCGGCGAATGGGGTTTTGACGGAATTGTGGTGTCCGACTGGGGCGGTACCCACGACCGGGTCGCCGCAGTGAAGGCGGGCGCGGATTTGGAAATGCCGCGCTGTATGTTTTCAAAGGACGAAATTGTAAAAGCGGTAAACAGCGGCGTATTAAAGGAAGAACAGGTTGACAGGTGTGCCGCGCGCATAGCGGAATTTTCTCATCGTGAAAAACCTTGCCGCAGGCAGGATATTTCGGGCAATAAAGATTTTGCCGCCGAATGCGCCCGCGAGTGCACAGTGCTTCTGAAAAACGACGGCGTCCTGCCGTTGAAACAGGGTTTGAAAATCGCGCTCATCGGCGGGTTTGCGAAAAAGCCGTTAATTCAGGGCGGCGGCTCGTCGCGCGTAAATCCCAAAGCCGCGGACAACCTTAAAAATTGTATAGCGGGCGCAAAGTATGCGGCGGGCGGAGCGAAAGCCGTCAGGCTTGCAAAAAAGTCGGACGCGGTTATTTACTGTATGGGTTACCGCGAAGAAGACGCCGAAGGCGCGGACAGGGAAAGCTATTCTCTGCCCGAAAAGCAGATTAAATTGCTTGAAAAACTGCGCGCGGTAAATAAAAACGTAGTTGTGGTTTTGTTTTGCGGCTGCGCCGTGGATACGGGCTGGGATACCGATATTTCCGCCCTGCTTTATGCGGGACTCAACGGTCAGGCAAGTTGTAGGGCGGTTGCCGATATTCTTTCCGGCAAAGTAAACCCTTCGGGAAAACTTGCCGAAACATTTAAGGAAAGTTATGAACGTCCGCTCCAAAACTCTTATCACGTCGTCTACGGCGACGGTTTAAAGGTCGGTTACAGAAAGGGCGGCGGAATAAAATATCCGTTCGGTTTCGGGCTTTCGTACACCGTATTCGAATACACCAATTTAAGAGTGAACGAGAAGGGCGCGAGTTTCGACGTTAAAAATACGGGCGACGTCGCCGGGGCGGAAGCGGTGCAGTTGTACGTCCGTTTTCCCGAAAAGGCAAACGCCCCCGCTTTACAGCTCAAAGGCTTTGACAAAGTGTTTTTAAACGCGGGCGAAAGCAAAAAAGTTTTTATTCCGTTCGACGGATACTCGTTCCGTAGTTTCAGCGTGAACGATAAAAAGTGGGTTGAAGTTTCGGGCGAATACGAAATTTACATAGGCGCGTCGTCCGCAGATTTGCGGCTCAAAGGCGCGCTATACAGAAAGGGCGACTGTGACTGCGTTCCCGCGCCCGACACGCTGTGTCTTATTCCTGAAAGTTATCCCTTGATAACGGACGGCAAGGGCAGGGTTATCGCAACGCCCGAAACCCCTTTGTGCGAGCTGAAAAACGCCAATGGTATCTGGGGCAGGTTTTTTGTCTGGTTCGTGCTTGCCGCGGTGAGAAAAAAGCGGACGGTGAGCGGCACAATGGAATATCTGCCTTTAAGAACGCTTGCCCAGTACGGCGGTTTCGACAGCAGTATTCTGCAGGGCATAATTGAAATTTTCAACGGAAAACTTTTCAAAGGATTGAAAACTATAATTTCCACAAAAAAGGATAATTAAAAATGTCAAAATGGGTAACAGTCTGGGGCAACGCAACTTCGGTTGCCGAACGCCGCCCCGAAACTTACGCGCGGGATATAACTTTGCGCTATCCCGTAAAATGCGCTTTTGCAGGCGACAGGGTAAGGCTGCATTTTTCAAATTTTTGCGGCGCGGAAGATATCTCTTTAACACGGGTTACAATCGCGCCCGCAATTTCTGACAGGGAGATAAATTTGAAGGACGCGGCTCTCGTGACTTTTTCGGGCAGGGAGAGCGTGATAATAAAGGCGGGGGAAGAACTGTTTTCAGATGAAATAGATTTCCGCGTAAAACCGCTTGGTACGGTGTCCGTAAGTATTTATCTTAAAGATTTTACGCTTATGCGTTCGGCTGTGGTGATTACGGGGCCGCTGTCCAAGGGGTTTTATTCGCTCGGCGACTGCACGCTGAAATCGGTATTGCCGCTTAACGAAACGCGCACGACCAACACATATTATTTTCTGACGGGCTTAGACCTTTTGACGGACGATAAAAACAGGTGCGTTATCTGTTACGGGGACTCCGTTACTTCGCAAAGCTGGCCCGACTATCTTGCCGGATTGTGCATGGACGACCCTTACAACAAAACGGCGGTAGTAAGGCGCGCGGCAAGCGGAACGCGCGTGTTAAGGCAGTACAGCTGTATTACTTACGAAAGCTACGGGTTGAGCGGCAAAAACCGCTTTGAACGTGAAATTTCAACGGTGAGCGGCGCGGATACCGTCATTATCCAACAGGGAATAAACGATATTATCCACCCCGTCGGCACGGACGTAAATCCTTTCAGACCCATGTCTGATTTGCCTTCTGCGGACGAACTGAAAGACGGTCTGAAATATTATTTTAATATTGCAAAAGAACACGGTCTAAAAGTTTTTACCGGTACTCTTTTGCCGATTAAAGGCTGGCGCACTTACGCGCCTTTCAGGGAAGAGCTGAAAAATAACATAAACGGCTGGCTCAGAAACTGCGGTTACGACTGTATCGATTTCGACGGCGCGGTACGCTCTGAAAAAGACCCTGCGGCGTTTGACGAAGGTTGCAACAGCGGCGATTGCCTGCATCCTTCCGAAGAAGGTTATAAAAAAATGGCGCGGCTGGCTTTCGCGGAGCTGAACAAATGAAAGCTGCAATTTACGGCGCGGGCGCAATGGGTACCGTGTTGGGCGCGTTTATCGGCGCGGCGGGCAGGCAGGTAGATTTAATCAGCCGCAACCGCGCGCACGTCGCCGCTCTGAATGAGAATGGCGCGGAAGTTTTCGGCGGCGCTAATTTCCGCGTAAAAGTAAACGCTCTTACGCCCGACGCAGTTTGTGAAAAATACGGCGTGATTTTTCTTATGACAAAGCAGTGCGGGCAGGATTTAAGTTTTTTGAACGGTATGCTTGAAGAGAACGGTGTTGTATGCACGTTGCAAAACGGACTTCCCGAGAGCGCGGTGATTGAAGCGGTCGGGGCGGATAGGTGTCTTGGCTGCGCCGTGAGCTGGGGCGCTACGTTTGCGGGGAACGGCAGGGCGGAGCTTACTTCAGACCGCAATAAAATGACCTTTGCGCTCGGCTCGCCTGTGGGGAAAAATCCAAAAACTGCGCTTGTGCGCGATTATCTTGCCTGCGCGGGTAAAGTGACGGTGACAGATAATCTTAACGGGGCGCGTTGGGCAAAACTTTCGCTAAACTGCGCGTTTTCGGGGCTTTCCGCTGTTTGCGGTATGACTTTCGGCGATGTTGGTAAAAATAAAATTACCCGCGCTTTGGCGTTGGAACTTATGAACGAAGCGTTTGCCGCAGCAAAAAAGTCGGGCGTAAAATTTGAAAAAATTCAGGGTCACTGCATAGACAGACTGTTTTCGTACAGGAACGGATTTAAAAAGAGAATCGCTTTGGCGCTTTTGCCCTTTGCAATGCGCAGCCATAAAAAACTTATTTCGGGAATGTACTTCGATTTATCCACAAAAAAACCGTGCGAGATAGGTTATATCAACGGCGCGGTTTCGGCTGCGGCACAAAAAGCGGGAACGCCTTCGCCGTTAAACGACAAAATTTGTCGTATAGCGCGCGAAATTGAAACGGGCGACAGAAGCATTTGCTTCGAAAACGTATTTCTGTTGCGTTAAAATTGGTAAAATTTGCTTTTTTCTTGCAAAAATTTACTGTCCGTGGTATAATAAACTCAATTTTTAAAGCAATATATTAAAAGGATATATAATCTATGGAAAATATTTATTACCCGTCCCACGACGGGGTTACGACCATTCACGCGTGCCTTTGGTTGCCGGAAGGCGAGATAAAGGGCGTGGTGCAGATAATTCACGGAATGGCGGAGTATGCCGAAAGGTACGCACCTTTTGCAGAATATCTGACCGGAAACGGATTTGCGGTCTGCGCGGAAGACCATCTGGGTCACGGACAGTCTGTTAAAAGCGCGGACGATCTGGGATACTTCAATAAAAGGCGCGACCCCAACATAGTTATACAGGATATACGCGCTTTGCAGCTCGCCGTAAAAAAACAGGCGGGAAACGTGCCTTATTTCATATTGGGTCACAGTATGGGTTCGTTTTTCTGCCGTAAATATATTTCGCAGTACGGCAGTGATTTCAGCGGCGCAATAATTATGGGCAGCGGTTTCAAGAGTATGGCTACCTTAAACGGCGCTTTGTTTTTCGTGGGGCTTAACGCAATGTTCTGCGGTTGGCGGAACAGAAGCAAGTTTATTAAAAAGCTGGCTTTCGGAAGTTACAACAAGAAATTTGCGCATCCGCGTACAGAAAACGACTGGCTTTCGGAAAACAGCGAAAACGTGGACAAGTATGAGTCGGACGCGCTTTGCGGATTCGATTTTACAAACAACGGTTACAGCGTTCTGTTCCGCATTATAAAACAGGCTTGCTCGCGCGAAGCGGTTAACGCCGTTCCCAAAAACCTGCCCGTGCTTTTTGTTGCGGGTGCAAACGACCCCGTTGGCGACTACGGCAAGGGCGTTCAGAAGGCTTACGACAAATTCAAAAAAGCAGGCGTAGAAGACGTGGACATTACGCTGTACGAAAACGGCAGGCACGAAATTCTTAACGACAATTGCAGCGACAGGGTAAAGGAAGACGTACTTGCCTTTATCACCGCGCATATGAACTGAAACGCAATTTTAATTTAATTCATATGATAGAAAGTTGGGGCGTTCAGATTCCTGCGTTTGACAGGGATAAAAAGCGTAAAGCATACGTTTACCTGCCCGTGGGCTATGAAAACGGCGGACGTTTTCCCGTAATGTATATGTTTGACGGTCACAACCTTTTTTCCGACGACGAAGCGACATACGGAAAAAGCTGGGGGCTTTCGCAATATCTTGACAGCAATAAAACCCCGCTTATAATAGCGGCTGTCGAGTGCAACCACAGCGGCAATGAAAGACTTTCGGAGTATTCTCCCGTAAATTTTGAGCGCGGCGGCGAAAAAATAAAGGGCAGGGGCAAAAAATATATGGACTGGCTTGTAAAAACTTTCAAGCCGTACATAGACGCAAATTATAGCACTTTGCCCGACCGTAAAAATACAGCCGTGGGCGGAAGTTCTATGGGCGGGCTTATGACGCTTTACGCCCTTTCGGTATATTCCAAATACTTTTCGCGGGGCGCGGCTCTTTCACCCAGTCTCTGGGTTTACGGCGGCGTGCCGGACTTTGTAAAAAATGCGAAATACAAAGCGGATACGCGCCTGTATATGGATTACGGAAGCAAAGAGTTTAAAAACAACAGCAGCAGGATAGCGTTTTTTGCGGAGACGGCTTCGGCTTTAATTCAGAAAAACGTTTGCCTGACTTCGCGCATAGTTTCCGGCGGCACGCATTCTGAGGCGAGCTGGGAAAAACAGATACCGTATTTTATAAACGTGTTGTTCGGCGACTGACCGTACGTTAAATTATATATTTCATAAAGGAGGCTAATTTATGAAAAATTTTATATTTATTTCACCTGACTTTCCTACAAATTACTGGAAGTTCTGCCGCGAGCTTAAAAATTGCGGTTTCAACGTACTTACGGTGGGGGATTGCCCGTGGGACCAACTTTCGGAAAACGTAAAGCAAAACGTAAACGAATACTACTGGGTACATAATCTTGAAAATTACGACGAAGTGTACCGCGCGGTCGCGTTCTTTATTTTCAAGTACGGCAAAATAGACTTTCTTGAAAGCAATAACGAATACTGGCTTGAACACGACGCGGCGTTAAGGTCGGCTTTCGGTATAACCACAGGCTTCAAAAACAGCGACGTAAAGAAGATAAGATACAAGTCTAAAATGAAGAAGTACTTCCAGAAAGCGGGCGTGAAAGCGGCGAAGTACTGCATTGTAAAGACGCTTAAAAATTGCCTTAAACTTATTGAAGAAGTGGGCTATCCCGTAATAGTTAAACCCGACAACGGAATAGGCGCTTCGGCAACTTACAAAATTTGCAACGAACAGGAACTTCTTAATTTCCTTGAAACCAAGCCCGACGTTCCTTATATTATGGAAGAGTATATTGAAGCGGAAGTAAATTCTTACGACGCAATCGTGGACGGCAAGGGCAATCCTGTATTCGAAACGGGCAACGTGACGCCCCATTCGCTTATGGATACGGTAAACGAAAACGGTAACTGCGTATATTACATAGTCAACGACCTTGCGCCCGATATCGCGGACGCGGGCAGGCGCACCGTCAAGGCGTTCGGCGTTAAAAACAGGTTTATCCACTTTGAATATTTCCGTCTTACCCGCGACCAGCGTATAGGCAAAAAGGGCGAAATCGTAGCCTTGGAAGTGAATATGCGCCCCGCAGGCGGATTTACCCCCGATATGATGAACTATGCGTGCAGCACGGATGTATATAAAATCTGGGCTGACGTGCTTGCGAACGGCAAGACCGACCTTTCAACGGGCGATAAATTTTACTGCGCGTATGCAGGCAGGCGCGACGGCAAAAACTTTGCGCTCACCGACGACGACGTTAGGGCAAAATACGCCGACAATATAACTATGGTAGAGAGAATACCCGAAGTTTTAAGTGGAACAATGGCAAATACTATGTTCGTCGCGAAATTTAAAACCAAATCCGAACTGGACAATTTTTACAAAGAAATTTTAAAAACCAATTAATTTCAAAAGCCCCCTATGTCAGGGGGCTTTAAATTTTATCTGAAAAACGTTCTAAACGGGCGCGCCGCGCAATAAGTTATTATACATAGTTTTTGCGGAGGCGGATATGCTTGAATACAACGTTTACGAGGACATAGCCAAAAGGAGCGGCGGAGATATATATATAGGGGTGGTGGGACCCGTAAGAACGGGAAAATCGACGCTGATTAAAAAATTTATGACCGAACTGGTCATTCCAAACGTCACGGACCCCAATTTGAAGAGCGTAATGACGGACGAACTGCCGCAGTCGGCTTCAGGCAGAACGGTTATGACTACCGAGCCAAAGTTCGTACCCGCAAGCGCTGCGGAAGTGCGGCTTGAAAACGCGACCGCAAACGTAAGGCTTATAGACTGCGTGGGATTTGTAGCGCAAGGCGCTTCGGGCTTTGAAGAAGACGGTAAACCCCGCCTTGTCAACACGCCGTGGAGCGACAGCGCACTGCCCTTTGCCGAAGCCGCCGCGCTCGGCACCGAAAAGGTCATAAGTGAACATTCCACAATAGGAATTCTGGTCACTACCGACGGCAGTATCGCGGATATTGCGCGTGAAGGATATATTGAAGCGGAAGAGCACACTGTCAAACGCCTTAAAAGTATCGGCAAACCCTTTGTCATAGTTCTGAACTGCGTAGACCCCGGAACGGGAGAAGCGCGCCAGCTGAAAGGCGAGCTTGAAGCAAAGTACGGTACAACGGTCATTGCAACCAACTGCGAAAGACTTGACGCGGACGGACTCTTGAATATTTTAAAGGCGGTTCTGTTCGAATTCCCCGTCACTTCGTTTGACGTGAACATACCCGAATGGATGAGATTTTTGCCGCCCGACTCTTCCGCGGTGTGCGAACTTCTGGAAAGAGTGCGCGAGCTGGCTCCCAAAATTTCCAGAATGAAGGACTGCTCTGTTTTGGACGAAATGACGGCGGACTGCGGTTACTGGAAGGGCGAGACGAATATTTCGCTGAACCTTTCCGACGGCAGGGCTGAAATCACGGCGTATGCCAAGGACGGAATTTTCTTCAATATGCTGTCCGAAATAGCGGGCGACGATATCGCGGACGAATGTACGCTTATGCGCTACGTCCGCGGAACGGCGGAAGCAAAGCGCAGTTATGACAAAATAAAGGACGCTTTCGAGTGCGCTAAAATCAACGGCTACGGCATAGTCCAGCCCGACGATTCGGATATGAGTCTCGAACAGCCTAAAATGGTGCGTCAGGGCGGCAGCGTGGGCATTAAACTGCGCGCCACTGCGCCCAGCTATCACATAGTAAAAATTGACGTGTCGGGCGAAGTAAGTCCCATTATGGGCAGCGCCGCGCAGAGCGAAGGCATTGTTCAGGGAATGATGAACGGCTTTGAAAACAACCCCGAAGGAATGTGGGACACAAACGTTTTCGGCAAGTCGTTGCGCGGAATGGTAAAGGAAGGGCTTGCGGGCAAGGTCTGCGGTATGCAGGACGTTACCAAGACCAAGATGCGCCGCGCCATTACCAGAATCGTGAACGAAGGCAAGGGCGGAGTTATCTGCATAATTCTTTAAAACAACATAATTTACCAGCCCCGCGGCGACGCCGCGGGGCTGTTAATATTAAAAATTTTATTTTTTTCCGTCTTTTTCTTTTTTAAGTCCGTTGGGAATAAGCACGCTGCCGTCGGTATTGACTATTGCCGCCGTATTTTTAAGCCCCGCAATGTACGCAACGTACTGTTCTTCGGTTAATTTTGCTATTTTATTCTTTTTTTTACCCATAAAAAGCCTCCGTTCGGTTGTGTAATTATTATGGTCGGCGGCGCGTTTTTTATACCCGCTTTGAAAATTGACCCCCATATATGCCCGAATTAAAGGCTGTTTTTCAAAAATTTACCAAAAAAATGCGGCTATTTGTATTTACTTTTCATATATTTTGGTGTAAACTATTAGAGAGAATTTGTTTTTAACTCCGCTTCAGGGGGATTTAACACATAAGAGGTGCAAAATGGCTATAGGTAAAAACAATAATTCCGCAGGGGACGACAGCAACGTACCCAAGAAAGCGGACGTCATCTTAAGGGCGAACCAGGCAATTGCAAACAAGCAGGACGAGTTAATCAAACAAAACAAGATTAACAACACCCGCGTTGAAGCCCTGCTTGAAAATTTTTCCAAGGGCTTGAAGGAAACTGCGGAAGCCACCAGACAAAACGGCGAGCTTTTCAAACAGCTTCAGAGCGAAAACCAGACCTTAAGACAGGAACTTCTGTACATTGCCAAGCAGAACGAAAATATTTATGCCGGACTTGCCGACAGAATAGGCGAACTTTTCGACGAAGCCAAAAAGCGTGAAAACGCTTACGCGGACCTTGCCGACAAGGTCAACGACGTATGCGAGCAGATAAGACAGTCAAAGGATGAAAATTACGCGTTGACCGAAAGGTTGACCGTACTCACGGACGAAACACGCAGGGAAGAAAGCGGTTACAGCGAACTCCTTTTAAAACTTTCTGAAATTTCGGACCGTCTTAAAAATACGGAAGACTGCTATAACGAAATAGCGGACAAGATAGAGCATATTCATATCACCGCGGAAGAAGGCGTTGAAACCGTGCAGATTGACGACGCGTTTTACGCGAATATTTCCG
>CAOMHR010000028.1 GCA_948482865.1 Christensenellaceae bacterium | reverse complement strand
CTATTTCCGCCTTGCCTTCGGGCGATGTTACGTGGCACTCGGAAAGTTCCGCACCGCCCGCCGCCAGTTTAGAAGCGAAGCCGCTGCAACCCGAGCAGCCGCAGCCGCCGCAGTTTGCGCCTGCAAGGTTATTTAAAATTTTAGTGATTTTTTCGTCTACGTTGACCTTGAAAACCTTGCCTACGATAAGAATCAACGCGCCGATAAGCAGAGCCGAGCCTGCGAAAATTGCCGCGACAATTCCTACGGTTATCCAGGTCTGATTGGTTACTTCAAGTAAATTCATAATTTCCCTCCCTTATAAGCTGATATAGCTGAATACCGTGAACGCCATACAGATAAAGCAAGCCGTAACCATTGCAATGGGGAAACCCGCAAGCGCCTTGGGCGTTTTGTAATAGTTAAGTTTTTCGCGCATACCGCTCATTATAATCATAACAAGGGTAAAGCCGAGACCTGCAAACAGCGCATACAGTACCGCCCAGCCTATATTCATTGACGCTCCGCCGAGAATAGCCGACATATCGCCGATAACCATTTCCGTCACGCCCAAAACCGCGCAGTTGGTGGTTATAAGGGGAAGATAAATGCCCATTGCGCCGTAAAGCGAAGGAGAGACTTTCTGGATAATTTTTTCAAGCATCTGCACAAGCGAAGCTATGATAAAGATGAAGAATATAATCTCTAAAAACTCTATTTTCAGCGGTACCATTACATAGGTATAGATTGGATAAGTGACAAGGGTTGCAAGCACCATAACCACGGTAACCGCAATGCCCATACCTGCCGCGCTGGAAGTCTTTTTTGAAACTCCTAAAAAGGGACAGATGCCGTAAGTTTTAGCCGTGATAAAGTTGTTTGTAAGAACGGCTGAAAGAACGATAGCGATAAATGTTCCCATAATTTACACAGCCTCCTTTAAAAGATTTTCGCGTGCAAGTTTGTTTACTTTCACTCTGCGCGCCCTTTCGAAGCAGTCGATGACGTATACGAACACCGCAATGCAGATACCGTATACAAGGAATGCGCCCGCGGGCTTTGCAAGCATATCTATGCTGAAATTCATAATCTGGTAACCGAACAACGAACCTTTGCCAAGGAATTCGCAGATAATGCCCATTACCGTAAGCGCAAGGGTGAATCCCAGTCCGTTGGCAATTCCGTCCACGGCGGATTCCACAACGGTGTGCTTGTTGGCAAACGCTTCCGCTCTGCCTAAAATTATGCAGTTAACAACGATAAGCGCAAGGAAGCCGCCTAAACTTTCGTACAGTTCGGGAACGAACTTGTCAAGGAACATTCTCGCGAATGTAACCAAAGTAGCTATAATAACGATATAGCAGGGGATGCGCACCGCGTCGGGGATTACTTTTCTGAGCAGCGAGATTATAACGTTGCTGAGAGTGAGTATTACCAGAACGGTAAGTCCCATACCCATTGAAGAGAATGCCGAGCTGATAAGTCCGAGAGTGGGGCAGGTACCCAGAACAAGCATAAACGTAGGGTTCTGGAAGATAAGTCCGTCTAAAGTAATCTTTTTAAACTTATTCATTTTCTTCTCCTTCTCCGGGCGTTTCGGCAGTCAGAACTTTATTGTAGTTTGCAACCGCAAACAGCGCCGCGGTGTAAGCGGTGTAGGTCGATTCCGTCGCGCCTGAAACCATATCGCCGAAGTTTTCGTTGGGATATACAGGGTATTCTTCGCCTACGTTCAAAAGCGCTTTAATACCCGCAAGGTCTTTTCCTACAAACTTTTGTACGTTGCTTTCAACAGTCGCGCCGTAACCGTCGTTGGTGGAGCCGTTAACTTTAATTTCGAAATTTGTAATTATGCCAGCCGTGCTTACGGTAATTTCACTGGTAAAGTTGCTGGGGTTGCCGTAACCCTTTGAAACTACGGTGAAAATTACGCTGCCCGTCTGTTCGTCTATTACGTGGCTTGAAAGTTTTGTTTCGATATTGTCGATATAATCGAATTCGGTGTAAATGTCAACCGCGCCGCCGCTGATTCCGGGCTGTGCAAGCACAAAGTCCAATGCGCCGTTTACCGCGTTGCATACCGCCGCAGAAGATTTGGTAGAGTTTGAAACTACGAAACCGTCGTTGGTGGTGTAGTAAATGCCTTCGTAGTAACCGGTTGAAAATTTATTGAAGAACGAGTCTTTCAATTCAGCCATCTGCGTCTGACCCTTGTTCGAGTCAACAACGACTTTGCCGATACCGGTGATTGCGCCGCCCTTAACTTCGACTACGACCCAGCAGGTAATGGTTCCGTTGTCAAAACCGCCCTTGCCCGTCGATTTAATAAGGTAGTTGCCGTCGTCGGTGATGTGGTAAGCGTCTTCTATAATTGCGTTGCTGTTATAGTCCGCAACCGCAACCGCAGTCTTGTTTACGGATTTTCCGTAAATCTTGTTAATCGCGCGGTCAAGTCTTTCTTCGTCCGAAACGTGCATAAGCGCGTTCATCAACGTTAAGAATACGCCGCTGACAAGAAGTACGCACAAAAGGGCGATTATACATTTGAAGACGTTGCTCTTAAAAAACTGTTTAGCCGTCATTTAGTTGCCCTCCTTGCCTGATTTTGCTTCCGCCGTTGTGTCTACAATCATATTTTCAGCCGCTTCTTCAACTTTTTCTTCAACCGTTTTGGCTTTTTTCGCCTTTTTGGTTTTTACATAGCCGAAGGGTCTTCTTATGATGTATTTGTCAATAAGCGGTACGAACAGGTTCATAATGAGAATTACGAACGAAGTTACTTCGAATTTGGTGAAGTATCTCAGTATCGCAACAAGCAGAGCCGCCGCGATATAGTACACGATTTGCCCGTAAACGCCTTTGGGTGAAGTGGAGTAGTCGGTAAACATAAATACCGCGCCGAACAGCACGCCGCCCGAGAACAGGTGGGGCAGGAAAAGTTGTATGTTGTAAATATATCCGCCCGTCTTGACGTAAGCAAAACCGGACATAAATACTGCGGTAAATCCGAATACCGCTATGAAAAGGAGAGGTTGCCACCATTTGATGACCTTGCGCACGCAAAGGTAAACGTAGCCTAAAATAATTGCCGCTTTGCAGGTTTCGCCTATGCAGCCTGCAACGCCCGTGCCAATGAACAGGTCTAAAACGGAAACTCTTGTAACGGGATTACCGTCGGCTGACAGCAACCATGAAAGGTTGGTTGAGTCGGTAAATACGCCGGTTGTAAGGTCCAGTCCCGAGAAGTTGGGCGCGGTGTAGGTGGTAATCGCGAAACTTATGAACATAAATACGCGCGCCGCCGCCGCAGGGTTGACAAGGTTTTTGCCGGTGCCGCCGAACAGCATTTTAACTATGGCTATCGCAAAAATTCCGCCTATAATCACTTCATAGAAAACTTCGTACCACTTATTTGTGGTGGGGAGTATCAAAGCGAGAATAAGTCCCGTGACTATCGACGTAAAGTCAAACTGTTTCACCCAGCGCCTGCACACTGCTTTCGCGTCTTTACACTTTTTGGCAAAGCCTTTGTTCGCTATGAAAAAGTATACAAACTCGGTCGCAACGCACGAAAATACGGACATAAGTATTATCAGAAGCGCCTGCCAGCCGAAGAACACGCAACCCGCAACGGTGCAGGGCAGAAGCGCGATCAAAACGTCCAGCATAATGCTTTTGGTAGTGCGTTTTGATTTAACGTGAGGAGGGGTGGAAATTACTATTGAATTATCCATATTAGTTCTCCTTCATTTTACGAAGGGCAGCCTTCGTTTTTCTTATTGCCTGAATTAAGGGGCGTTTCGCGGGGCAGATATATTCGCACGCGCCGCACTCTATGCAGTAGGACACGTTGCCGTATTTCGCCGCCGACTCAAAGTCGCCGCCCGCCGAATAGAACGCAGTGTTCATCGGCATTAAATGCATGGGGCAGACGTCCGCGCACATTCCGCAGTTTAAACAGGGGGTGGGTTCCGCCGCCGCAGCTTCGCCGTCGGTGAGAATAAGCACGCCCGAAGTTACTTTATGTGTATAAACGTCGTAGCTTGCAATTGCATTGCCCGTCATAGGTCCGCCCAAAACCGCTTTCTTGGGTTGAACGGTAACTTCCACAACTTCGCCTTCTTCGTTCTTTTCGATAACGGTTATCTCGCCGCCGCAGAATTCAACTAAGTCTTTTATCGGCGTTCCTATTTTTACCCACAGGTTTTTGGGCTGCTTTATACCCTGACCCGAAACGGTTACAACTCTTTCGATAAGGGGTTTGCCCAGTTCAACCGCTTCGCACACGGCATAACAGGTGGCTACGTTCTGAACTACTACGCCGAAATCGGCGGGCAGTTTGCCAAGCGTTATTTTTTTGCCCGTTGCCGAGTAAACCAACTGCTTTTCGCCGCCCGTAGGATACTTTTTGGTAAGTATTACGGGTTGGATATCTTCATACGCTTCGAAAAGTTTAATGCAGTCGGGTTTGTTCGCTTCTATTGCGACGATGATTTTGCTTGCGCCCAAAGCCGAAGCGATATATCTTGCGCCGCGCGCAATCTTGTCCGCTTGTTCAAGCATAAGGCGGTAGTCGCAGGTTAAGTAGGGTTCGCACTCGGCTCCGTTAACTATCAGGGTGTCAACGGGTGTTGCGGGTGAAACTTTGACCGCAGTGGGAAATCCCGCGCCGCCCAGCCCGACAATGCCGGCGTCCTTTATTCTCTGTCTGATTTCTTCCGCGGAAGGGGAAGTAAGGGGTTTTAAAAACTCCTTTTCGGCGTTTTCGCCGCGTTTAATGAAAATATACTTCTCGTCCGCGCCGCCGTCGCCTTTCAGGTCTTTAATTTCCGTAACGGTTCCCGCAATGCTTGCAAAAACGTCTGAAGAAACCGCGCCGTCGGCTTTGGCTATAATCTGTCCCTGCTTTACGGCTTGTCCCGCTTCCACACAGGGAACGGCGGGTTTGCCGAGAGACTGTGAACAGGAAACCGCAACCGTCTCGGGTTCGGGCAATACTTCCAGCGCGGCGTCTTTCGAGATACCTTTCATATCTTTCACGTGTATGCCGCCGAAGTAGTATTTTCCTTTTACTGCTTTCACTGAAAATTCTCTCCTTATTTTTATTACGTTTATTTAAACTGCCTTTGGCAGACTAAACCTTTTTTGTTTTTTTGTAAATTGCCCTTTCGAATACGCTTTGGGGCACTTTTTTGAATATTAACATTATAACGCCGCCCACGACCGCGCCCGAAAGTATTCCGAGCAGGATGAGATAGGGCATATAACCAAATGTCAGCGCCGTACCCGAAAGTATCACGAATACGATATTCTGCGTGACGTTATGTACCGTGGCGGCGGCAATGCTTACCGACATCAACGAAATGCGCGAATATACGGTATACATCAAAACAGAAGATACCGCCATTGAAACGACTCCGCCCGTGAACGAGTACAGCACCGCCGAAACGTTGCCCGCAAAAACCGCGCCCAGCCCCGTGCGGATTGCAACTATTACAAACGCTTCCCAAGGAGAGTACATAATGAGCGCGGCAAACGAAAATATGTTTGCAAGCCCCATTTTGGCGCCCGGGAAAAAGAGCGGGGGGAATTGGTTTTCTATAATGAACGCTATAAGACTCAACGCCGTAAATATTGACAGCGTGGCTATCTTTTTGGCTGCGGATTGACCGTTTTTCATACTAAGTCTTAAAATTGCCGTCCGAATTATTTTAAGGCGCAATTATTACAACCCGCCTTAGCCTATTATACAACATTTATAATAATTAGTAAATTGTATATCTTTAATTTTTAAATATTTCTTGAAAAAATTTTAAATTAGATTGAAAATATAAGAAAGGTGTGCTATAATTTTAAAGCACAGTAAAATATAGGTCAAAAAGGAGAAATTATGGATTTAAAATACACACGTAAAAACGTATACAAAGAGGCGGACGGCGCCGAACTTGAAAAAATTTACGCTTTTTCAGAAGGGTATAAAAAGTTTTTGGACGGCGCAAAAACAGAGCGCGACGCTTCCGAGCAGGCGAAAAAACTTGCCGAAGAAAACGGCTTTAAACCTTTCAGCTTTTCCGAAAAACTTAAAGCGGGCGACAAGAGATATTTCGTAAACCGCGGCAAAAATATTTTCCTTATAAAAGTCGGTAAAAAGGATGTTGCGAAGGACGGCGTAAGAATTATGGTTGCGCACGTAGATTCGCCCCGTCTTGATTTGAAACCCAATCCCGTATTCGAAGAAGCCGGTCTTTGCTACCTTAAAACGCATTACTACGGCGGTATCAAAAAATACCAGTGGACTTCGATTCCCCTTGCCCTGCACGGCGTTGTAATGTTGCCTGGCGGCGTGAAAAAAGACATCTGCGTAGGCGAAGACGACGAAGACCCCGTTTTCTACATAACCGACCTTTTACCCCATCTTGCCGCAGAGCAAAGTACGAAACCTATGGGCAAAGCGGTTGACGGTGAAAGCCTTAACGCAATTATCGGCGGACTTCCCGCAGTCGGCGACGAAGAAGACAAGGAGAGCGTAAAGACCGCCGTTCTGACTCTGCTCAACAAAAAATACGGCATTACGGAAGTTGATTTCCAGTGTTCCGAACTCTGCTTTGTCCCCGCAGGCAAGGCGCGAGACGTGGGTTTTGACAAGGCGCTTATAGCGGCTTACGGTCACGACGACAAGGTTTGCGCTTATCCCGAAATGAAAGCCATATTCGACAGCAAGTCCGACAGAACGGTGGTTGCCGTATTCGCAGACAAGGAAGAAGTGGGAAGCAACGGCACAACCGGTATGCAGTCGAAAGTCATCTGCGACGTTATAGACACCATTGCAAATTCTTTCGGCGTGAACCCCATTGAAGTAAGATACAATTCAAAGTGCATTTCTGCGGACGTTACCGCAGGTTACGACCCTGCATACGCTTCGTCGTTTGAAAAACGCAATTCTACGTTTATTAACTGCGGCGCGGCAGTTTCAAAGTACACAGGCGCGCGCGGCAAGTCTTCGTCCAACGATGCGGACGCTGAATATATGGGCTATATCCGCGACATTTTCGATAAGGACGGCGTGTTCTGGCAGACGGGCGAGCTGGGCGCAATAGATATAGGCGGCGGCGGCACGGTTGCAATGTTCATTGCAAATCTCGGCATCGATACCGTTGACGTGGGTGTTCCCGTGCTTTCTATGCACGCTCCTTACGAGCTTATTTCAAAAGCCGATATATACTCTCTGTATAAAGCCTGCCTTGCTTTCTGCAAGTAATAAAAAGGTTATAAAAAAAGACCGCTTGAAGCGGTCTTTTTTGTTAGTTTTTAATTCGTACAGAATATACGTTTGAAAGCTGTTCGCGGACAAAAGTTTTGTATTTCTTGCACGCGGACTCGAAAAGCACGTAAACCCTTGAGCTGTTCGCGGTTGAAACCGTGCAGAGCCCTTCGGACATGGAAGGGATAGAGTATGTCTGTTTAAGCATCTCTTTGTCGTTGCAGTCAAGGTAGTATACTTTCAGCTCGGTAGAGTCGTAGTACTGAATCTGTTTCCCGCCCGCCGTAATGTAAACTCCTTTGTACGCAAAATCTTTGCCTTTAAGCTCTTTGTACTTGTCGCTTTTCGACATAGCTTTGTTTTTATCGAAGACGGTTATAGCGGAGTTTGCAAGCCCGTAGCTTTGCGAAAGCAGTATGTTGTTGCCCGCGACCGCCATGCCCTGAACTTTTTCTGGAATGGAGAATATGGAGTAAATTCTGGGAACTTCTTCGTTTAAATTGGTAGCATTTGTGGTGCTTAAAGTGGTTAGTCCGTATTTTGCAGTCGAGTCTGAATTGACTGCATACTCGTACATAAACGCATAATTTTTGTAGCCGTTGGGGGTCGTTGCGCGGTGGGCGTCGTCTGTTTCGTACGCGTCTTTACGGTAAAATTCGCCCACGTAAAGTTTATCGTAGGAAAGGGAAACGTATCTTGGGTCGTCGTAATAATAGCAGAAGTCGGCGTTGCAGTTTGCTTCGAACGAAGCCGTAAAATTTATTGCGCGGTCAACGTTGCCGTTTTCGTCCTTTACTTTTCCCTGCGCTTTTTCAATAATTTCTGTGGCGGTGTTGGAGTAGTCGTTGTCCTTGTAATCGGATGACCTTGCAACGTAAACGGTGCCTTCGCCCGTCACCCATACGGTAGTGCCGTTGTTGTTTGCCGCAATCCCGCCGCAGTGTCCCGTGTAGTCGGTGCCGTCGGTGTTCTTCATGGTAACGTATCCTACGTAACCGGTGTCGCCGCCCGTGACGTAAATTCTCGAAGGCGAGCCGTCGGTCATATACGCGGATATGAAAAAGTACTGTTGTTCCTTTGAAACGGTGTTGCCGTTTTCGTCTTTAAGGTTGTAGGTAAGTTCGCAGTTGCCCATACCCTGCGGTACCGCGCCTTCTCTTAGCCCGGGAATTTCAAATTCTTTAGTAAAGTCTTTTTCAAAAACTTCATACCTGTCGCCGAGATACCACACGCCCAGAAAAATCGACAGCGCGATTATGAATGAAAGTATCGCCGTAAGCGAAATAAACAGTTTTTTGCGTTTCATAGCTTTATTTTACCAAACCCTGTAAAAAAATGCAATTATTATTTAAGCATTAAGCCGCCGCAGACGGCAGTCTGCGGCGGCAAAGTTCAATTTATTCGAAGATATAAGCAATTTAATTGCGGTCAGCCAAAAATTCCTTTTAAAATCAGACCGAAAATAAAGGTGGCGGCGGCGCCTATAAACGCGAGTATAATCCTGAAAGTTATATCTCTTTGTTTCTGTTTTGCGCTGCGTTTAAAATTAAAGCCCGTTTCTTTTAAGTTGATTACGTACATTTTTTCGCCCTTTCTTTCCGAAGTTATAAGGTCGAAATACCCGTCGCATTTCAAATCGTTTAAAATACCGTCGATAACGTCTGGGCTGTATTTCCGTTTCGCGGGCAGTACGGACAGAATGTCAAGCGGTGAAATAAGGCAACCTTCCGTTCCGTCGCAAAGACTGTAAACGGCGGACATAACTTCGTTTTCGCTTCTGGAAAGCATTTGTTACACCAGCGCAAAAATCAGCGAAATTATAAGACTGCCCAACATACCGCCGAAAAAGGCGGAAGCAAACGTAAAGTTGAAATTAAACTTTCGTCCCGCGTCTTCTTTGATTTCTTCCCGCTCGGGTTCTTCTTCTATAAACTCTTTAAGGGGAGCAATGCAAAAAAGGTCGCCGCGCGAATATTTAACGTCGATATAGCCGCCTTCTTTCAGGCGCGTCAGAACGCTGTCAAGCTTATCGCCGTTTTCATCGCCGTCGGGGAAACAATCGTAAAATTCTTCTTCGGCAATAACAACGTACCGCCCGTTAGGGCTTAAACCGTTTATTTTGTCGAGTACCGCACCGCAAATTCTGTCCATTTACAATAATAATGGTAAAATTTAACGGTTTTTATACCTGAATTCCGTTAAATTGCAGACCAGATTATTCCGCCGATAAATACCGCAACCGGTAGCGCAAGGGAAACGTAAGAACAGATTATAATGATTTTAAGCTGTTTGAAGTTGTTTTTCTTTTTCTGGACGTTTGCAAAAGTCAGCGCGCCCAACGCAAGCAGGACGGAAGCGATTAAAAGATATATGCCCGCGGCGGAAAAAACCAGCGCGAGAATAAAGGTAACAAACGCCGCCGCAGCAAGCCCCGCGCCAACATAGGCGTAGGCTTTTCCCGTGTACGGTATTTGCGGAAGTTCGTCTCTCTTTTTCATTTTCGGTTCTCCTTTAAAAGCTCTCTGTGCGCGTCGGGTTCGGCAAGCGCCGTTTTATAGTCGGTGTATATTACAAATCCCGCGTCCGTTTTGGGCGGTTTTTTTACAAATTTTTTTCTTGTGTAATCCACGGGGATTTTTGCTCCGTCCTTTCCGTCAGAATAGTACGCGCAAATTTCCGCCGCAACTTTAATAACGCCGTCCGGAACGTCCCGTCCGTCTGTTATGATTGCCACGTGAGAAGAGTGGTACTTCTGTGTATGCAGCCAAATATCTTCCTGCGCGAGCGATTTTGTAAGCCGCTCGTTCTGCAGGTTGTTGCGCCCCGCCAGAATTTTAAATCCGCCGTATTCGAACGTTCTGTAAGGCGTGTCAGTTTGTTTTTTGTTCTTTGTTTTTACTGTCTTCAATAAACCGAGCTGAACCAGTTCTTCGGAAATTTCTTCTATATCCAGCGTCTCTTCCGCGGCGTTCAGGTGCGCGGCGATGGATTTAAGATAGTCCAGTTTTATGTCCGCCTGTTCTTTCTGAACGCTTACGTTCATATAGGTGCGCTTTAACTTCGCATATTTTTTATAGTACTTTTGCGCGTTCTGCGACGGCGTAAGGGTGGCGTCCAGTTCGATTTTTATCTTACCGCAGTCTGGGTCGTAATAGTTTACGCATTCTAAAACTTTTGCGCCGCGCTCAACGGCGTAAATATTGGCGGTAATGAGTTCGCCTTTGAGTTTGATTTTTTCCGCGCCTTCGCATTCGAGAAGTTTTGCATTTATCTCCGCAAGCCGTTTTTCGGTTTTTTTAATGCCCGCGCCCAACGCGCTTTCTGCTTTGGTCTTTGCTTCGAGAAAGGTTTGCTTTTTATAAAGGTAAGAGTAGTAAGCCGCCTGCGCTTGCAAAACGGTAGGGTAGCGCACTTGTTCATCTGAACAGGAACGCACTTTAAAATCGTTCGGTTCGCCGTTTGAATACGTCACGCAGGGGGCGGGCGTTTGTACGTTCAGATATTCGTAAAGCCCCTGCGCGGTTAAGTTGTTTTTAAGGTATTCTACCGCTTCGAGTGCGGTGGCGTATGAGATTCCTCTGACCCCGTCCGCAATTGCTTTTGCCCTGTCGCCGCCGCAGTCCAGCACGCGTTTTAATCCGTCGGTATCGGTTGGCGGAACTTTATCCTGCGGTTCGGGCAAGGCGTATTTAACCCCGCCGAGAATAAGCCGCTTTGTTCCGTCGCCCAAAGACGTGGTTTTAAGCGCGCCCGCAATCACGCCGTTTTCGCCGCACAGCACGGCGTTGGAGTATTTGCCCATTATTTCAAAGTACAGCCGCATTACGGATGAAGAAAAATCGGAAACGCATTTCAAATCAAAATAAATAATTCTTTCGCAGTCGGGTTGCGCAACGTCCGTAATTTCTGCGTTTTGCAGATGTTTTCTGAGCAGCATACAAAAATTGGGCGCAACCTGCGGCACGGGGTTTTCGTCGTCCGAAACGCTCAGCCTTGCCCCGCGTGCGGAAAGACAGGCGTCGAGTTTAAGATTGCCGCTTCGGGTGTATATAATAAACGTAAGCTCTTCGCGCGACGGCTGGATAATACGCGAAATTTTGCCGCCCGTAAGTTTTTCTTTCAGCTCTTTTACTATATATGAAATTGTAAACGCGTCCTGCGGCATTAAAATTTACCCTAACCTTGAAATTGCTTTAAAAACTTATTAACCATTATAAAACAAAAAAAAACAAAAGTAAATTGATTAACCTTGCGGTAAAACGCTTTTCAAAATAAAACTAATGTGATAGAATACACTTTGTATAATTAAGTCAAACAGGAGATTAATAAACAATGAAGTATACGCAGACCGCCGGTGAAAAAAGTACCGTAAAACTTACCATTACTTTCACCGAAGAAGAGTGGCAGGAAGCGCTTAACAAGTCCTACGCAAGAGTAAGGGGCAAGTATTCCGTTCCCGGATTCAGAAAGGGCAAAGTACCCAAACCCGTGCTTGAAACTTATTACGGAAAGGGCGTTTTGTACGAAGAAGCGTTCAACGTTCTTTACTCCGAACACTACGGAAACATTCTTGAAAAGGAAAGGGAAAATTTCACCGCCGTCGGCGAACCTTCTCTAGAAGTGGAAGATCTGACGGAAGGCAAGGGCGTTGTGCTTGGCGCAATCGTTCCCGTAAAGCCCGAAATCACTCTTGAAAAATATACCGGTTTAAAAATACAGAAGTTTGAATATAATGTAACCGACGCCGAAGTCGAAAAAGAAGTTGAAAAGATACTTCAAAGCGGCGCGCAGAAAGTAGAAGTTTCCGACAGGGCCTGCAAAACGGGCGATTTGGTAAATATCGACTTTTCGGGCAGCGTTGACGGTGAAAAGTTCCCCGGCGGCACGGCGGACGACTATAATCTCGAACTCGGAAGCGGCTCGTTCAGTCCCGGCTTCGAAGAAGGCGTCGTAGGTATGAAGATTGGCGATACAAGGGATATAAACGTCAAGTTCCCCGAAGATTACCAGGCTGAAAACCTTAAAGGCAAGGACGCGGTATTCAACATTGTGCTTCACAAGATTACCGAAAACAAACTTCCCGAACTTACAGACGAATACGTAAAATCTCACTCGCAGTCCGCAACGGTCGAAGAGTATAAGAAATCCGTGCGTTCCCGCCTTGAAAAGAGCGCGGAAAACAAGGGCAGGGACGAGACCGAAAACAGCATTATAAACGAAATTGCCAAGGGCGCGAAAGCGGAAATTCCCGACGCAATGATTGAAAGCGAAATTGACAGGCTGGTGCAGGATTTCAGCTACCGCCTTATGTATCAGGGTCTTAAACTTGACGACTATCTTAAATATATGGAACTTTCAATGCAGGACTTCCGCGCGCAGTACAAGGAACAGGCGGAACACAGGGTTTTAAGCCAGCTTGTAGTTGATAAAATCGTCAAGAGCGAAAAATTCACAGCCGAAGACAAAGAAGTCGAAGCAAAGATTGAAGAACAGGCTAAATCGGTTGAAAAGACTGTTGCCGAATATAAAAAGGGTATGGACCCCAGACAGCTCGACTACATTAAAAACGACATTATAATAACCAAAATGTTTGACTTCCTTAAAGCCAACAATGAAATGTACGGCGGAGAAGTTAAAAAGACGCCCGCTAAAAAAACGGCGGCAAAATCAGAACAGCCCAAGGCTGAGACGGAGAAAAAAGCTCCCGCAAAAAAGCCCGCGGCTAAAAAAGAATAATCTCAGGAGATTAATTTATGGAACGTAGCGCATTAGTGCCTTATATTGTAGAACAGACTTCCCGCGGGGAGCGTTCGTATGACATTTACAGCCGTCTGTTGGAAGACAGAATTATATTTTTGAGCGGCGAAATAGATGACGCGGTTGCAAACACCGTGGTTGCCCAGCTTATTTACCTTGAAGCGAAAGACCCCCAGAAGGATATTTCACTGTACATCAACAGCCCCGGCGGCTCGGTTTCGGCGGGACTTGCGATTTACGATACAATGAACTATATCAAGTGCGACGTGTCCACCATCTGTATAGGTATGGCGGCTTCGATGGGCGCGTTCCTGCTGTCCAATACATATTTCCTTTTTTATTTTTTAACAACGGCGCCCCGTCTTTTGTTTGTCA
>CAOMHR010000027.1 GCA_948482865.1 Christensenellaceae bacterium | reverse complement strand
GGCGCGGGGGATTGTTTTGTTAAAAAATAAAATATTTTGTAAATTTGTTTCATTTATGATTGTCTTTTTTAGTAGATAGGAGTATAATGTAATTGTAATTAGTCGGCTCCGTACATGTGCGGATGTCTAAGGGGGAAAAATGAGTAAAAATTTGAAGCGCGTTATTGCCGCGCTGTTGGCAAGTCTGGGTATATTCGCCTTTGCGGGTTGCAACACAACCGACGGCGGCAACGGAGACAGTCAGGTAGAAAACAACGGCACTACGGAAGACGGTAGCGGAAGCGGCGGTCAGGACACGGAAAACGGCGGTAACGACGGCAACGAAGACGACGGCGGAAGCGTAATTCCGACCGTTCCCGAAGGAAGCGTGAACATAACCAAGGCGGCGGGCGATCTGGAGTCGGCTTACGTTGAATGGGATAAGGTTCAGGGCGCAATGGGTTACAACGTTTACTGCAAAGCCGACGGCGGCGTATACGAAAAACTCGACGCTCCGCTTGTGCGCGAGTACAGAGATTATTTCCGCGCGGACGCGGTGGGGCTTAAAGCGGGGACTTATTCTTTCAAGGTAGTTCCCTGCGGCGGAGCGGATATGTCCGAAGACGAGAGCAAGTCCGCTCCCGCAGAAAACATAAAGGTAGTACCGCACGACCGTTCGGGTTACGCGTTTGTCAACGGCACGTCTTCGGGCGCATACAATGATGACGGAACTTTGAAGACGGGCGCAAACGTGCTTTATGTCACCAATGAAAACAAGCATACGGTGTCAATGTCTGTTGCAGGCGCGGAATGCGTTGGTTTGCAGGCGATATTGACAGCGTATAAAAAGGAAACAAAACCGCTTGCCGTCCGTATGATTGGCAACGTCGGCGTTCTGGATACCGCAAATTCGGACGCGGGTAACTTTCTTATAAAAGATACCAAAGCGGGCGTGACGTTCGAAGGGATAGGTTGCGACGCAACCGCGAACGGGTGGGGGCTTCGCGTTGTCAGAAGTTCAAACGTGGAAATACGCAATATCGGGTTTATGAACACGGTAGGCAGCGGTATCGACAATATCGGTATCGAAAACGAAAACGACCATATCTGGGTGCATAACTGCGATATGTTCTACGGCGGCGCGGGCGGCGACAGCGACCAGGCAAAGGGCGACGGCGCGCTGGATACCAAGCTGTCCACTTACGTAACCCATTCTTACAACCATTTCTGGGATAGCGGCAAGTGCAATTTGCAGGGAATGAAAGATGAAAAGACCACAAACTACATAACTTACCACCACAACTGGTACGACCATTCTGACTCTCGTCACCCCAGAATAAGAACGTGTACCGTCCACGTTTACAACAACTATTTCGACGGCAATGCAAAATACGGCGTGGGCGTAACCTACGGCGCGAGCGCGTTTGTGGAAAACAACTATTTCCGTTCCACTGCGCTTATGCGCCCTATGCTCTCTTCAATGCAGGGTACGGACGCTCTGGGGGAAGGCACTTTTTCGGGCGAAGACGGCGGAATTATAAAAGCGTTCGGCAACACGTTCGACTGTTCGAAGTCAAACCTTAAACTGATTACCCAGCACGATACCGCCGACAAGACAAATATAGACTGCTATGTTGCAACTTCGCGGAACGAGCAGGTTTCCGCCGAGTACACGACAAAACAGGGCGGCACTGTTTACAGCAACTTCGATACAGCCGCAGACTTTTACGAATACGAAGCGGACAGTCCTGAAGTTGCAAAGGAAAAAGTGGAAAAATACGCGGGGCGTATCGGCGGCGGCGATTTCAAATGGGAATTCGACAACGCCAAGGAAGATGCGAATTACGGCATAATAACCGCGCTTAAATCCGCGCTTACTTCCTATACGTCGGACCTTGTCAAGGTGGGCGGCATAGATGTTTCGGGCGGAAATACCGGTTCGGGCGACGGCTCGGGCGGCGGCGGTGACGGCGGAAACCAAGGGGGCGAAGTAACGGGTCCCGTGGAAGGCGAAGTGACTTTTATCCCCGTCAAATCGGAAAAGGGTTTTACGGTTGCGGGTAATCCCAAGTCGCATGCGGAAACGGTAATTGCGGGAATTACGATACCTAAAAACTCCGCGTTGAAACTTGACAGCGCGGGCAAGGTCACGTTTACCGTTGCGGATAATATGAAGATGTATATTTACCTTCTGAATAACAAGACGGTATCCGTAAACGGGGTAAATAAAACGCCTTCGGCGGAAGGTAGCTATTTTGTTATAACCGTTGACCTTGCCGCAGGCTCGCATACCGTATCAAAGGGCGGCGGCGAGAATGCGCTGTATCTTATAAAACTTGTCCCTGCCGCATAAATATTTTAAATGATAAACGCCGCGCTTTCCGCGCGGCGTTTTTTATATGTTAATTGTAGTATCTTATGTGATTTACGGTGCTCAGCAATTGCGAGCTGGTTACATTCGCTTTTGCCTGCAATGCGTTGCCTAAGTTTACGCTGTCGGTAAGTTCGGATAGTTGTTCGCTTATACCTGCAAGCTGAACGTTCATTACGGCAAGCTGTGCGCAAATTGCTTCGCAGCAGCGGACAATGGTCGCTTCAAGCCTTGCAAAGCCGCGGCGTATTTCGTAACAAATCTGCTCGGTAGCCTGTACAATGGTCTGCTGAATTCTCTCGGTCTGCAGCTCGCGGTCTACAAGTTGCAACGCTTCTTTCACGGTGTCTGCGCGGCGGGTTTCAAGCTCGAATATTACAAGGTCCAAATGTGCCCAGTCCCTTTCGTCAAGCAGGGGGTTAAACCTTTTGGCAAGCGCCATATAAAATTCGTTGCAGCTTTTTGAAATGGGTGCAATTCTGTTGTCCTTTTCTTTCAGAATTGCGCGAACCCTTTCCTTGTTTTGCGGCAGGTTGTCCACAAGCCATTGCGCCGCAGCAAGCAAGCCTTTGGCTTCTTCCACTTTGCGTTTATACGCCGCTTTGTCGCTTTTAGATTTGCAAATAAAAACTATACCTAAAACGGTAAACACTACAAACGGCAAAATTAAATAAATTGTAATTGCAATTATGTTTCTGCAATCTCCCGCAAACAGTGCCGCTATAGCTATTGCGAAGACTACGGCAATCGAAAAGAAGACTATTGAAAGAATTTTCCCCTTTTTTGCACTCTTTTTTTCTTCACTGTAATTTATAGTGCTGTCTTGTTTGTTTTGTCTGTCCTGTAAAATGCGGTTAAAATATGCGTCGCATTCGTCGTCGGCAAGCCAGCGGTTGAAAGCCTTTCTGCCTTTTGCATAATTTTCATCTATTTTGTGTTCCCAGCTGCTTGCAGCTTTAACTGTTTCGTCTTTTTCGATTTCGCCCGCTTCTATTTTATCTTCATAGTTCTCTACATACCCGTAACGGTCTTGCAATTTTTCAAGTTTCAGAAAATAATGTTCAGTGTCGTATTCCCACGGGCGGCGTTCGTACCAGACAAGGTCGCCGCTGAAATTTTTTGCATTTTCGGCAAGTTTTCCGTCGCAGTCGTCTTCGATGGACAGTGCCTTGTCATACTGCTGCGAAATTACGGAAAGCCCTGCGCGCAAAGCGTACAGTTCGTTTAAAACTTCTTGTTTTTCCATAAGTTTCTCCTTTGATTTTGTTTTTTAAAATAAAAAAATGCGTCCCAATTAAGAGACGCACCCCTATTCCAAGCAAATCTCCTAATTGCCGCTAAACAAAATCATTGGGTGTTTTCCGCTTTGTGCTATTTTACAACCAAAACTATGGAGAATTGCCGACAGGCTATTCTTAGTTTGGCTGTATATAAAAAAATAATTAAAAAATTTGCATACGCAACACTTTTCCGCATAAAAAAATGCGGAAACCTTTTCACCCGTTATTAAGATTTTGTTTAGCCTGTCCATTATAACACAGCGGCAAATTAATTGCAAGCGGTAAACACGGTTTTTTTAAGCCGCAACTCTCCGCAAAACGGTTTATCCGAAATATGTATAAATATATCCGTTTTGTATATTTACTAAATTCTGGAAATACTTTATAATTGATACGTTAGAATACTACGCATTCAGCGTAAACAAGGGGTATTTTATGGCTGTAAAAGCAAAAGCAAAAACCAAGACAAAAAACAACGTAAAAGAAAAATTGGACGCGCTTGTATCCCAGCTTGAAAACGTGGGAATTGTCCCCGTAATCAAACTGGATAAGGTGGAAAATGCGGAAAAACTCGCAAAAGCACTCCGTGACGGCGGCATTAACTGCGCGGAAGTTACTTTCCGTGCAAAGGGCGCGGACGAAGTGATTAAAAGAATGGTAAAAGCCTATCCCGATATGCTTGTCGGCGCGGGTACCGTTCTTACCTGCGAACAGGCTGACACGGCGGCAAAAGCGGGCGCAAAATTTTGCGTGGCTCCCGGGCTAAACCCGCAGGTTGTGCAGCACTGCCTTGACAAGGGCATACCTTTCGCACCCGGCGTATCGTCTGCAAGCGAAATAGAGCAGGCGATGGAACTGGGGCTTGACTTTGTAAAATTTTTCCCTGCGGAACAGGCGGGCGGACTTTCTTACATAAAGGCAATTTCCGCGCCATATTCTTCAATGCGCTTTATGCCCACGGGCGGCGTTTCCGCAGATAATCTGAATACGTATCTCGCTTTTAATAAAATAGTCTGCTGCGGCGGAAGCTGGATAGTTCCCAACAAACTTCTGGATGAAGAAAACTGGGAAGGCATTACAAAACTCTGCCGCGAAGCAATTGACAAAATGCTGGGCTTCACTATGGTTCACGTGGGGCTCAACTGCGCAAACCCCGAAGAAGCGGAAGCCGTCGCGGACGAATTCGACAATGCGTTCGGCTTTACGAAAAAGGTGGGCAACAGCTCGGTATTCGCTTCCACCTATATGGAAATGATGAAAGCGCCCTTCCGCGGCACGCACGGACACATAGCGGTTGCAACCAACTCAGTTAAAAGGGCGGTTTACCAGCTCAGTCTGCGCGGATACGACGTTGACGAAAGTTCGGTAAAATACAATGCCGACGGCGTTATGAACGTTGCATATCTCAAAAACGAATTCGGCGGCTTTGCCGTACACCTTGTATTAAAGAAATAACCTACGGATTAACCGCGGGATAAAAAAATCAAAAATAAAAAACACATAAATTTTAAGGAGAAAAAAATGAAGAAAATTGTAACCATGGGCGAAATTATGCTCCGTCTCTCAACCCCCGACAACGAAAAGTTTATTCAGGCAGACGAGTTCGATATCAACTACGGCGGCGGCGAAGCAAACGTTGCAGTGTCCTGCGCAAACTACGGACACAGCGCCGAATTCGTTACCGCCGTTCCCGATAACGAGCTGGGCGAGTGCGCGCTTGCCGCTTTGAAAAAGTACGGCGTAAAAACCTGCCACGTTGCAAAGTGCGGCGAAAGACTTGGTATTTACTACCTTGAAACGGGCGCGGCAATGAGACCTTCGAAAGTCGTTTACGACAGAGCTCATTCTTCGATTACAACCGCAACCGCAAAAGATTTCGATTTTGACGCAATTTTCAAGGACTGCGACTGGTTCCACTTCACGGGCATTACCCCCGCAGTATCGGACAGCGCGGCAGACTTGACCGAAGCCGCTTTGAAAGCCGCAAAAAAACACGGCGTAACCGTTTCGTGCGACCTGAATTTCCGCAAAAAGCTGTGGACGAGCGAAAAGGCGCAAAAGGTTATGACCAAACTTATGAAATATGTTGACGTATGTATCGGCAACGAAGAAGACGCCGAACTCGTATTAGGTTTCAAACCCGGCAACACCGACGTTACCAGCGGCGAACTGGAACTTGCCGGATACAAGTCCATTTTCGAGCAGATGGTTAAAAAATTCAAATTCAAGTATGCAATTTCTTCGCTGCGCGTAAGCCACTCCGCGTCTGACAACGGCTGGTCCGCCTGCATTTATAACGGCGAAACCAAAGAGTTCTATCATTCGAGAGAGTACCGCATTTCTCCCATAGTCGACAGGGTCGGCGGCGGCGACAGCTTTGCGGGCGGCGTAATATGCGGCTTTTTGGACGGAAAGGACTTTAAGACCGCGCTCGAATTCGGCGTGGCGGCTTCGGCTCTGAAGCACACAATTCCCGGCGACTTCAACCTTGTTTCGAGAAAGGAAGTTGAAGCGCTTGCCGGCGGCGACGGCTCGGGCAGAGTCCAGAGATAAAAATCATAAATTTGCAGGTAAGTTGCGCCGCAAAATTTAACACAGTATTTGTAATGTAAGATTTAAGGCGCGCTTCAATTTAAAAATATAAATGCTTACGCCGAAAATTTTCAAGGGCGGATTCATTCCGCCCGACAGAAAATTTACGACCAAAGCTATCTCACGGAAAATTTGCGAAGGCAAATTTACGTGAAGGAGATTATTATGAAAATTGCTTTCAGAACGCATGATTTGGGCGTTAAAGGACTTGACAACGCGATACAAAAGGCAAAGGACTGCGGTATTTCCGCGGTGCAGCTTGTGGCGTATAAATTCATTGACGAAATACCCTACGAAGCGGGCGCGCTGAATGAAGAAAACACATTGGCTATCGGCAATGCGCTGAAAAAGGCTGAAATCGAAGTACCGCTTATAGGCGCGTATTTCAATCCCGTGCATTCGGATAAAGAAAAGGTTGTAAAGTGCAAGAGAGTATTTAAAGAGTACTTAAAATATTCGGCTAATCTGGGCTGTAACATAGTCGGGTCGGAAACGGGCAGTTTCAACGACGACAAGTGGACTTACAACCCTATGAACCGCACGGACGACGCGCTTTGGGACGTCGTGGAGACCTTTAAAGAACTGAGCGCATACGCAAAGAGCGTGGGCGCGTACGTCGGAATGGAAGGCGCGGCAGGTCACGTGTGCTGGAATGTTCAGACCCTTAAAAGGGCTATAGACGAAATAGGCGCGGACAACATTAAGGTCATATTCGACCTTTACAACTATCTGGACGCGACCAACTATAAAAAGTATCTTGAAATTCTGGACGAAGGATTAAGGACTTTTTACGGCAAAATCGTTGTGTTCCATATCAAGGACTGCGTGTTTAAAGACGGTCAGCTGAAACAGGTTGCGCCCGGCAAAGGTATGTTTGATTTTGAAAAAATCTTTGCAAAAATCAAAGCGTACGACAAACACGCGACGCTTGTTCTGGAAGGCACTACCGGCGAAGACATAGTACCCTGTATTAATTTTATCCGCGACGCGTGGGATAAGGTCTGAGCTTAATTTAAACCAAATACAAAACATTATCGCCCCAAAAGCGCATTGGCGGATAAATTCCGCCGGGCAGGCGCTTTACGGTAAACATTAATCTCACGGCATATGTTTAATGCGTGAAAGGAGTTATTTATGAAATTCGATATCCGCTATGCAAATCATCCCGACGATTCGAAAAAGTACGACACGGAAACGTTAAGGGAAAAATATCTGATTGAAAAACTGTTTGAAGGGGATGAGATTCTTTTAACATATTCCCATCAGGACAGAATTATCGCGGGCGGCGCAATGCCCGTTAAAAAGACCTTGTCTCTCGGCACTTTCAAAGAGCTTGCTACCGCATACTTTCTGGAACGCAGGGAAATGGGCGTAATCAATATCGGCGGCGCGGGCGTAATCACCCTTGACGGCAAGAAATACGATATAGGCAATAAAGAAGGCATTTATATCGGTATGGGAACGAAGCAGGTTGAGTTTGCTTCTGCGGACGGTAAAAACCCCGCCAAGTTTTACATAAATTCAAGCCCCGCCCACAAGACCTATCCCACGGTAAAAATAGTTAAACCCGTGGAAGGCAAAAACCCGCCCGAAGGCGTGAAGTACTGCGTGCAGAGACATCTCGGCACGGTTGAAGGGATAAACAAACGCACGATTAACCAGTTCATTATAGGCGATGTGTGCGAAAGCTGCCAGCTTGCAATGGGTATGACCGAACTTGCGGAAGGCTCAGCCTGGAACACCCTGCCCAGCCACACGCACGAAAGAAGAATGGAAGTTTATATGTACTTCGAAGTACCCGAAGACCAGGCGGTCATTCACCTTATGGGCAAACCCGACGAAACCCGTCACATCATTATGCACAACGAGCAGGCGGTAATTTCGCCCAGCTGGTCCATACACAGCGGCGTGGGCACCCACAACTATACCTTTATTTGGGGTATGTGCGGCGAAAACCAGACCTACGACGATATGGACAATATCAGAACGCAGGATTTGAAATAATCGGCAAAAATCCGTTTGCGTAAATTCCGGCGGCAGGGCGGCGCACCGTCATACGGCAAAATCAGACAGCCCTGCTCCTTCGGGAAATAGCGTAAACCATTACAATAAAATTATTATTAGGGGAAAAACAAAATGGCACAACTTAAATTTGTAGACGTAAATAAAGTATATCCCAACGGATATCACGCCGTACACGATTTTAATATGGAAATCAAAGACGGCGAATTTATATGTCTGGTAGGCGATTCGGGTTGCGGTAAGTCAACCACTCTGAGAATGATTGCGGGACTCGAAGACATAACTTCGGGCGAGTTTTATATCGACGGCGTGCTGTCAAACCAAAAGTCTTCAAGGGACAGGGGTATTGCAATGGTATTCCAGTCCTACGCGCTTTACCCGCACCTGACCGTGTATGAAAATCTTGCGTTCGGTCTTACTCTCGAAGGTATCGACGCGGACGTAATAGAAGAAAAGGTTCAGGCAACGGCAAAAATTCTGGGACTTACGGACTACCTTGAAAGGTTCCCCCGTCAGCTGTCGGGCGGACAGTGCCAGCGTGTAGCCGTGGGGCGCGCGCTGATAAGAAAGGTAAATATCTTCCTTATGGACGAACCGCTTTCAAACCTTGACGCAAAACAGCGCGTTACCATGCGTTCTGAAATCAAGCAGATTCACCGTTCGGTCGGCGCGACGACTATTTATGTCACCCACGACCAGACGGAAGCTATGACCATGTCGGACAGAATAGTGGTTATGAAGTCGGGCGGATATGTACAGCAGATAGGCACCCCGTTCGAACTGTATTTTTATCCGCAGAACCTGTTCGTCGCGGGCTTTATAGGCGAACCGCCCATGAACTTTATAAAGGGCGTTGTCGAAGACGGCAAACTGAAAGGCTACGGTTACGACCTTAAACCCATTGTTAAAAACGTAAAGGCGATTGAAGGCAAGGAAGTGGTGTTTGCATTCAGACCGGAAGCTGTAAAACTCGGCAAATCCAAGACCGCATATACCTTGAACTCTGTTGTGGAACTTACCGAACTTCTGGGCGACACCACCAACGTATACGCCACCGTCGAAAACGAAGACGGCGCAAAGACCAACGTTATTTTAAAGGTCAACCCGCACGACACGCCGCAAATGGGCGCTAACTTCAGATTTATAGTTCCCTATAAATCCGCATATCTCTTCGACGCGGAAACCGAACAGATTATCGAAAACGACATCGTGAGAAAGTAATAAAGGGGTACGACAATGGAATTATTAAGTAAAAATTTACACAAAAAGCCCGCAAGACCCATAAAGATTATGCAGTTCGGCGAAGGCAACTTTCTCAGGGCGTTCGTTGAATGGATTATACAGGACTTAAACGACAAGGGCGCAATCAACGCGGACGTCGCGGTGGTGCAGCCTATGCCCTTCGGCAGAGTTAAAGAACTTGCCGACCAGAACGGACTTTACACTCTCCGTCTGGAAGGAATAGATAACGGCAAACAGGTAAAAACCAGCCGCGTGATAGACGTAATAGGCGACTGCGTAAATCCCTTTACCGAGTACGAAAAATTTCTGAAATACGGCGAGAGCGAAGAGCTTGAAGTAATTATTTCAAACACTACCGAAGCGGGTATTGCCGTCGACCCGACCGATACCGATTTTAACGTCTGCCCCAAGAGCTACCCCGGTAAACTTCTCGCGCTCTTAAAAAGGCGTTACGACAAATTCAACGGCGACGCGGGCAAGGGTCTTGCAATAGTCCCCTGCGAACTTATAGACAACAACGGCGACGAGCTTTACCGCTGCCTTACAGAGCTTGCGGAAATTAACAAGATGGATGAAAAGTTTATTAAGTGGATGCAGACCGCAAACCACTTTACGTCCACGCTGGTAGACAGAATCGTCCCCGGCTATCCAGCTGCGGAAATAGAAGATATCCGCAAGGAAACGGGATATCTTGACAACAACGTTGTAAAGGGTGAAATTTTCCACCTTTGGGTTCTTAAAAAGGAAGCGCACGTGCAGAAAGTTCTGCCCGCGGATAAGACGGGGCTTAACGTTATTTTTGCGGACGACATTAAACCTTACAAACAGAGAAAAGTTAAAATTTTGAACGGCTCGCACACGGCTATGGTTCCCGTGGCGTACCTTTGCGGAATCGATACCGTCGGCGAAGCGGTCAACGACCCCGTAATCGGCAAGTTTGTGCGCGACTTTGTTTTTGAAGAAGTAAATCCCACAATCGCGCTGCCGCAGGACCAGATGGTCGCGTTTGCAAACAGCGTAATAGAGAGATACCAGAATCCTTTCATCCGCCACGAGCTTATGTCGATAGCTCTCAACTCCACAACCAAGTTCAGGACAAGGCTTTTGCCCACGCTTGAAGATTACGTTAAAATAAACAAATCTCTTCCCCATCATTTACTGTTTGCGTTTGCGGCTCTTGTAGAATTCCACAAGGGCGTAAGGGGCAGTGAGAAAATAGCGCTCAAAGACGACCCCGCATATCTTGCGCACTGGGCTGAACTGTGGGCGGATTTTAACGGCGATTACGAAAAACTCGCAAAAGCCGCGCTTGGCTGGAAAGAAGCGTGGGAAACCGATATGAACGCTATCCACCCCGAAATCTGCGCGACCGTGGCAAAGTATCTTAAAGCTATGGATACCAAGGGTATGAGAGCGGCTTTGGAGTGTTTTGTAAGCGGCTGCAAAAACGATTGCAAATAAACCGGACGCCTTAAATTACAAAGGGGTAACAATGACAAAAAAAACAATTATAATTAACGGGCTTGACAACGTAGCCGTTGCCCTGACCGATTTGAAAAAGGGCGAAACCTATGAAGGCGTAACCCTTACGGAAGACGTGACAAAGGGTCATAAATTCGCACTTAAAAATATTGAAAAGGGCGGACAGATTATAAAGTACGGCAACCCCATAGCTTACGCCACCGCAGATATCGGTAAGGGCGCGCACGTACATACCCACAACGTCAAGACAAATCTTTCGGAAAATCTTGAATATACCTACAATAAAATTCCCACCGGACTGCCCGCGGTAAAGGGCAGAAAGGTAAACGTTTATAAGCGTGCAAACAGTGAAGCCGGCATACGCAACGAGCTGTGGATTATCCCCACCGTGGGCTGCGTAAACGGACAGGCGAAACTGATACTCGAAACTTTCATAAAGAAGTACGGCACGGACGGCTTTGACGGAGCGTTTACTTATACGCACCCTTACGGCTGTTCGCAGCTGGGCGACGACCACGAAAGGACCAAACTTATTTTGCAGAAAATGGTCCGCCACCCCAACGCGGGCGGCGTGCTGGTGCTTGGGCTGGGCTGTGAAAACAACCAGATGTCCGCCTTCCGCGAAACGCTTGGTAAAGTGGACGAAAGCCGCGTAAAGTTTCTTGTCTGTCAGGACGAAGAAGACGAAATCGAAAGCGGTGTAAAACTGTTGAAAGAAATTGCCGACGTAATAAAAAAGGACAGGCGTGAAGAAGCAGATATATCCTGCCTTAAAGTCGGGCTTAAATGCGGCGGCAGCGACGGGCTTTCGGGTATTACCGCAAACCCCTTGGTCGGCAGATTTTCCGACTATATAGTGGCGGCGGGCGGCACGACGGTGCTTACCGAAGTACCCGAAATGTTCGGCGCGGAACAGCTTTTAATGAACAGGGCAAAGGATAAAAAGACCTTTGAAAAGGTGGTGAACCTTATCAACGGATTTAAGGACTACTTCCGCCGCAACGGTCAGGAAGTGTATGAAAATCCTTCCCCCGGCAACAAGGCGGGCGGCATAACCACGCTTGAAGACAAGTCGCTGGGCTGTACGCAGAAGTCGGGCGCGGGTCCCGTGCAGGACGTTGTTCTGGACGACGGATACATAACCGAAAAGGGGCTCAACCTTCTGAACGGACCGGGCAACGATATGTGCGCCGTGACCAATTTAGGCGCGGCGGGGTGTCATCTGGTACTCTTCACCACGGGCAGGGGCACGCCTTTCGGCGGCTTTGTCCCCACGGTTAAAATTGCCACCAATTCCGAACTTGCGGCAAAAAAATCAAACTGGATAGACTTTAACGCGGGCGCGGTTTTAGACACCGACTTCGACGTTCAGCTTGAAAATTTAATTAATCTGGTCATTGATGTGGCAAACGGCAGACAGACCAGAAACGAAATTAACCAGACCAAAGAAATTGCAATATTCAAAACGGGGGTGACCTTATAATGGCAACTGAAAAAACAACAGCAAAAACTGCGGCAAAAAAGCCCGCGGCTAAAAAAGCCGCCGCGCCCAAAAAGACTGCGGTAAAAACCGAAAGCAACGTAAAAGCGTTTATGGACGGCGACTTTTTACTCGATACCGAAACGGCTAAAATTCTATATCACGAGCATGCCGAAAAGATGCCCATAATAGACTACCACTGCCACTTGCAGCCCAAGGAAATTTACGAAGACAAAAAATTCAGAAACCTTGCCGAAGTATGGCTGGGCGCGGGCGACAGATACGGCGACCACTACAAGTGGCGCGCCCTGCGTGCAAGGGGCTATGAAGAAGACAGTATTTCGGGACCGGACGACGACTACAAAAAATATTCGCAGTTCGTTGAAAGTATGCCCTATTTTGTGGGCAATCCCCTTTACCACTGGTCGCATCTCGAAATGAGAAGATACTTCGGCATAGAAGAAGTAATCAATCCCGCAAACGTCCAAGTTATCTGGGACAAAGCTAACAAAGTTCTTGAAACTCTGACCGCGCGCGAGATGATGTATAAGTTCAACGTAAAGACTGTCTGCACCACGGACGACCCCGTAGACAGCCTTGAATGGCACAAGAAAATGAACGAAGACGAAACTTTAAAAGTAAAAGTTCGCCCCGCGTTCAGACCCGACAAGGCTATAAACGTAGAGCTGAGCTGGTTTGCAAGCTGGGTAAAACAGCTTTCGGGCGTGGTTAAAAAACCCATAAAGTGCTTACAGGATTTATGTAACGCGCTTGCGGACAGAATAGCTTACTTCGATAAAATGGGTTCGCGCCTTTCCGATCACGCGCTTGACGTGGTTCATTACGCGCCCGCAACCTATAAGGAAGCGAACGCTATTTTCCTTAAAGGTTTAAAGGGCAAGCCCGTAACCGAAGAAGAACAGGACAAGTACAAGGGTTATATTCTCGTGTTCCTTGGCAAAGAGTACGCTAAACGCGGCTGGGTGCAGCAGTACCATATCGG
>CAOMHR010000026.1 GCA_948482865.1 Christensenellaceae bacterium | reverse complement strand
AATTATTGGATGTAAGTTCTTCGGTTTTAACTGCGTCTTTTATATCGAAGCAACCGCTTTTAGTTCTTACAAGTCCGCTCATTATGGAGTATGTATTTAAACTTTTCCCCAAATCACGCGCAATCGAACGGATATAAGTTCCGCCGCCGCACTCGATTTCAAAAGAAAAACCGTCTTCCGAAATTTTTTGTAAAAGTTTGATTGAATATATATTTACTTTCTTAGGCGGAAGCTCAAACTCAACGCCAGAACGTGCAAGTTGATAACCCCTTTTGCCGCCTATGTTTTTAGCGCTGTATTTTGGCGGAACCTGCATTACTTCGCCGCAAAGCGACGGAAGTATATTTACAATTTCAGTTTCCCGCGGCACCCTGCCGCCTGTTTTTGTAACCGTTCCCGTAGTATCAAGAGTATCGCTGTCCAAGCCGAACTTAAACTCTGCGACGTAAGTTTTACGCTTATCTAAAAAATAATCAAACAGCCTTGCGGCATTGCCCATTGCAACGGGAAGCACCCCGCTTGCCATAGGGTCCAATGTACCCATATGCCCACACGGCGTATTTGACAGCCGCTTTATTTTATTGACTTCGTGCGCAGAACTTGTCCCCGCAGCCTTATTGACAATTATAAAACCCGTCATAAATTCTGCCGGACGGCAAATTCAAGTTTCTCAATTACTTCTTCGAACTCGCCGTTAAGGACACAGCCGCTTGCAAGTATATGACCTCCGCCGCCGAATGTTCCCGCAACCGCGTTCACGTTTACTTTGCCCTTGCTCCTGAATGAAACTTTGTAATGGTGTTTTTTAACTTCCATAAGAGAAATTGAAACTTCTACGCCGTCAATAGTCAACGGAAAATCAACAAACCCTTCCGTAAGGCTCTTATCCGCGCCTGTTTGCTCCATATCTTCCAAAGTGGTGACAATAAAAGTTAATTTATCGTCAAGCGCAAAACGGATTTTATTCATAACCCTGCCGTACAAAAGTGCGCGTTGTTTGGGCTGGCGCGAAAACATCATATAATTTATTAAATTCACGTCGCCGCCCGCCGCTCTCAATTTTGCCGCGGTTTTAAATGTGTTTTCTCCAACGTCGCAGTGAGTAAAATTACCGCTGTCCGTAATCAGTCCCAAAAGAAGTAAATCCGAAATATCTTTAGTTATTTCAAACCCTGCGACTTCAAACAAATCTGTCAAAACTTCGCATGTTGCGGGACAATCGATTACATAATTATATTTTGCAAAACCCGAATTTGAAACATGATGGTCAATATTTACTGTTACTCCCGCAAACTTTGAATACACGTCTGCAAAAACACCCATACGCGAAACGTCGGCACAATCAACGCTTATAAAGGTATCGTAATCTGCTTTTGTAGGAAGTCCGCGCCGAACCTGTTTCATAGCAGATAAAAAATCAAACTTTTCGGGCGGCAAATCTTCACAACACATTACCGCCCGTTTTCCCGCATTCTGAAACGCGAGCAAAAGGGCAAGTCCTGCGCCCAAAGCATCGCCGTCGGGTCTTGCGTGACAAAATATGGCGACACTGTTTGCTTTTTTCAATTTTTCGGCTATTTCCGAAGCTGAATTATTTATCATATTTATCTGTTTCCAGACCGTTCAAAATCGTATCGATTTTAGCGCCGTACTCCATACTTGAATCGGAAATAAAACGGAGTTCGGGAACGGTCCTTACCCGCATAACTTTAGACAATTCGTGACGGATAAATCCCGCATTTTCTTTAATTATCCCGAAGGTATGTTCTTGTCTCTGTTTATCGGTATCAAAAATACTTACGTAAACGTTTGCACTCTTTAAGTCGGGCGCAATATCTGCTTCGGTAACGCTGATAATTGCGCTCATTTCGGGATATTTATTTCTGAGCTTAGCGGATATAATCGATGAAATTTCCTTTTGAAACTCGCCCGACAACCGCTGTCCCCTGGTTCCTTTCATAAGACTCCTTAACCTACCGAAACCTGTTCAATGAGATAACATTCTATAATATCGCCGATTTTAATATCGTTAAAACCTTCTATCGCACAACCGCACTCAAAACCAAAAGCGACTTCTTTAACGTCGTCTTTAAAACGTTTAAGCTGCTGAACGTTGCCTTCCACTACAAGCACGTCGTCGCGGTAAATCCGCAATTTGCCGCCGCGGACGATTTTTCCTTCCTGTACGTAACAGCCTGCGATATTGCCGACGCCCGTGATTTTGAAAGTCTGGCGTACTTCGCATTTACCAAGATAAACTTCGTGATATTTAGGCGAAAGCATACCTTTGAGAGCCGCTTCTATATCGTCCAACAAATCGTAAATAATTCTGTAAGACCTTACGTCCACCTTGCTTCTTTCCGCAAGAGCTTTTGCCTTTGTATCGGGACGGACATTAAAGCCGAGTATTATTGCATTTGACGAGTCGGCAAGCATCACGTCGGTTTCCGTTACTGCGCCTGCTCCGCTGTGAATTACTTTAACCTGAACTTCTTCGTTCGAAAGTTTTGAAACGGATTGTTTTACCGCTTCGACAGAACCCTGAACGTCGCACTTTATGATAAGGTTCAAAGTTTTCATATTGCCTTCCGCAATTTTTCCGAAAACTTCGTCAAGAGAAATTTTTGACGCGGATTTTATCATAGCGTCGCTTTCCTTTCTCTTTCTTTCGTCCATGACCTGTTTCATTAACGCCTGCGAAACTGCAAAAATGGAATCACCTGAATTTGGAACTTCTTCAAGACCAAGTACATTTACCGCCATTGAAGGACCTGCTTCTTTTACGGGCTTACCGTTGTCGTCTATCATTGCGCGCACTCTTCCTGTAACGGTACCGGAAATAAGATTGTCTCCTGTATGCAATGTTCCGTTCTGAACCAGCACGGTAGCTACAGGACCTTTGCCCTTGTCAAGGCGCGCTTCTATAATTACGCCGCGCGCTTCTCTTTCGGGATTCGCCAGAAGTTCTTTCATTTCGGCAATAAGGAGCAAACTTTCCAGAAGCGAATCTATTCCTTCGCCCGTCTTACAAGAAATCGGACAAACAAGCGTATCGCCGCCCCATTCTTCGGGTACAAGACCGTGACCTGTCAGATCCTGCTTTACTTTATCGATATTAGCGCCTACTTTATCTATTTTGTTTACCGCAACGATAATCGATACGTTCGCCGCTTTTGCGTGATTGATAGCTTCTATAGTCTGCGGCATTATGCCGTCGTCCGCCGCGACCACAAGGATAACAATATCGGTAACCTGTGCGCCGCGCGCGCGCATTGCCGTAAACGCTTCGTGTCCGGGCGTATCTATAAACGTAATGCCTTTACCGTTTACCGAAACCGTATATGCGCCTATATGCTGCGTTATACCGCCTGCTTCGCCGGCAGCTGCATTGGTCTTTCTTATATAATCCAAAAGCGAAGTTTTACCGTGGTCTACGTGTCCCATTACAGTGACTATCGGAGCGCGGGGAACAAGGCTTTCAATTTCTTCAACCGTATCCGCCTGTTTTTCAATAAGCACTTCTTCGGCGGTCTTTTCGGGCTTATATTCAAGCTCGATACCGAGTCCAGCCGCAACAAGAGCTGCGGTATCGTAATCAATTGATTCGTTTACAGTTTTCATTACGCCTTCTTTAAACAGACGCTTAGTAATTTCGACCGCGGAAATACCAAGTTTTTCGGAGAGCGATTTCAAAGGAATATCGTTGGTCGTGACCACTGCGCGCTCGATTTTAATAGCCTGAGCGTTCTGTTGCTTTTTATCTTTCTTTAAACGTAATTTTCTGTAACCGCTCTTATTTTCGTCAAAATCGTCAATGCTTGCGCCCTGCTGTTTAACCAGCGCGCGTTTAGACATAGTCCGCCTGTCTTTTTCGACGTAGGTCCTGTCAAAACTCTGCTTCTTTTTGTCGGGCCCGAAATTTTTATTTTTCGCAGGCTGCGCCGCAGTTGTTGAAGGCGCAGGCGCAGTAAACCTTGCAGGTTGTGAAGGTCTTGTATTCCCTGCGTTTGAACCGTTATTGTTGTTAAATCTGTTATTAAACTGCGGATTGCGAACAGGCGGTTTTTGCGGACGCGAATCGTGATTTACAAACGTTTTATTCTCTTTGGGAGCAACGTTAGCGGAAACCTTGTTATCTGTTTTGACAACAGGTTTGGAAGGCTTTTCAATTGCCTTTAATTTTTCGGCTTCAGCCGCTTCTTCCGCTTCTTTTGCAGCCTGCTCCGCTGCGCGTTTAGCCGCTTCTTCCGCCGCTAATTTTTCGGTGGCAAGCCTTTCTTCTTCAAGTTTTCTGGCTTGCTTTTCCTTTTCCAGATCAGATAATTTTTTCAGTATTTCCGCAACTTTCTTTTCGGCTGTACCTACTTTTTTGGTAAATTCGGACACCTTTCCGCTTGAAATTAAATTGCCGATATTTTCAATATTTTCGTATCTTATTGCCATATACTATTCACCGCCTTCGGTATATAATTCGTAATTCGTATCGCCGCCGTTTAAAATTGCGTCCGCCAGATTCTTATCACGTATCGCCGCCAGCTTACACTCTTTTTTACATACAACGTCTTCAAGTTTTTCGTTGCAAAGAATGAGCGGACAGCCAAATTTTCTCTTATATTTCAGTGCAAATCTCAATGAGTTTTTTGCGGCTTGTTTATCGAGTATCAGAAGATAAACTCCGCTTGATAACATTCCTATGGCGTTCGCTCCCAGAGTAATTTTCCTTGCCTTTATGCAAAATCCGATGTAACTGCGAACTTTACTTTGCGCCAAAGTACTCCTCCTCGATTGCCGAATAAACGTCCGTACCGACTTCGCATGAAAAAACTTTGTTCAACAGTCTCTGTTTTTTCAGTTTACCGATACATTCGGGCTTATCGCAAACATATGCGCCGCGCCCTGCCGCTTTGGACGAGAAGTCGATAAAGATTTTACTTTCGCCGTTTTTCACAACGCGAAGCATCTCCCTTTTTTCTTTCAACTCCCTGCATGCAATGCACATCCTGAGCGGTATTTTTTTTGTTTTGGGCATTATTCCGCTCCGTCGGTAATTTCAATATTTTCTTCTTCCGCTACGCTTTCGTCAACGGAATGTTCCGCCTCAAGTTTACGCGCGGCGGACTCGCTTTTTACGTCGATTTTCCAACCGGTAAGTCTTACCGCAAGGCGCGCGTTTTGTCCGTCCTTTCCTATCGCAAGCGACAGTTTATCGTCAGGAACAACCGCCATTGCGGTATTTTCGCCGTCAAGCTGGGTAACCGAAATAACTTTCGCAGGGGACAAAGATTTTGCAATAAATTCAAGCGGATTTTCAGACCAGGGGATAATGTCAATCTTTTCACCCTTTAACTCTTCAACAATCGCATTTACCCTTGCGCCTTTATTGCCCACGCATGAGCCTATAGCGTCAATTCTGGGATCGGTCGCATAAATTGCAATTTTTGTTCTTGCGCCGGCTTCACGGCTTACTTCCTTTATAACTACAGTTCCCTGTTTAATTTCGGGAACTTCTTCTTCAAAAAGTTTCCTGACAAGTCCTGCGGAAGCACGGCTTACAAGCACCTGCGCGCCGCGGAATCCGTTTTTGACTTTTTTAACGAATACTTTAAGTTTATCGTTTACGTTATACTTTTCACCTGGAACCTGATCGGACGGAAGCATTAAGCCTTCAACCTGTCCTTTACCCAACTCGATATAAACGTTTTTCGCATCGATTTTTCTGACTACGCCGACAAGCAGTTCGCCTTCTTTATCGGAAAACTCGTTTACCGCCGCGTCTCTCTCCGTCTCGTGAAGTTTTTGCAGTATAACCTGTTTTGCCGTCTGCGCAGCGATTCTGCTGAAATCCTTGGGTACAAACTTTTCGGTAACTTTATCGCCGAGTTTATAACTCTTTTTAATATTCTGGGCATCAGATAAGGATATCTCGTTTTCCCTGTCAAGCACTTCTTCAACTACGGTCTTTACCGTAAAGAAGTCAATTGTACCCCTGTCGGGATTAAGTTTAATTTCGACCGCGCCTATCGCGCCGGAATACTGTTTTTTGCAGGCTGAAACAAGCGCGTTTTCAAGCGCGTCTAAAAATACCTGTTGGGGAATACCCTTTTCCCTTTCCAAATCTGCAAGTGCCGCAAAAAAATCTTTATTAGTCATTTTATATCTCCTGACTTATTGATGAAAGTATATTTTAATTCGACTTATCAGTCAAATTTGATTGCTTTGTTTATTTTAGCTATTTTGTTGTTGCTCAGTTTAATTTCTTCGCCTTTAATCAAAAGAGTTACCGCATTATCGTCAAAGGCGGTCAAAACTCCTTCCAGAAACTTTTGTCCCTTTAAAGGCGCATAAAGTTTTACTTCAACTTCTTTGTTTAAATTGCGTTCAAAATCTCTTTGGGTTTTAAAAGGTCTGTCAAGCCCGGGACTGGACACATTGAGCGTATAAGGAACGCCGTACGACGGGTCAAGCTCGTCAATGGGGTCCATAATGGCGTTATGAAACTTTTCGCAGGTGTTTAAATCAACCCCCTGTTCCGTTTCAATAAAAACAGTTAAAGTCGCACTGCGGTTGTCAAATTCAACGTCGACAATTTCAATTTCCATAGGTACGGCTATCTTTTCAAGAAAAGCGCGTATTTCCGTCATAGGCTTAATCTGCATACTTACCCCTTATAGAAGTATTGAGTGCCCGATTAGGCACTCAATCTTAACTTTACGATTAAGGTTGAGTAAATTATAACATAAACGTATTTAAAAAGCAACTATTATTGCAATTTTGGCAAAGATTTTTTTATTTTGATAAGCTCTATAAATATTTTTGCCGTGACAAGCGCGTCGTCCACCGCCCTGTGGTGATTAAATGTTATACCGAACCTGTCGGCAACGGTATTCAGCTTATAATTAGAGAGAAACAGCAGCTCCTGAGACAGTGGTATTGTATCGATAAGTTTTCTTTCAAACATATAACCCAGCTTTGCGCAGTAATAATCTACAAATTTGAAATCAAATCCCGCAATATTATGTCCGACCAGAACAGAGCCTTCGCAAAACTTAAAAAAGTCGGGCATTACTTGTTCGTACGTCGGCGCTCCCGATACCATTTCTTCGGTAATTCCTGTAAGTTTTATAATCTCGTCGGAAAGTTTTTTCTCGGGATTTATAAACGAAGAAAAACTTTCACATATGGCACCATCGCAAATTTTATATGCGCCTATTTCAATTATTCTGTCCATATTGCCGGAAGTCGGAGCAGAATTAAGTCCCGTGGTTTCCAGATCAAAAACCACGAAAGATTTGCCTTTAAGACATTCGGGAACAGTTCTATCCGCAAACATATCCGTCTGCTCTATATCAACATAAGGCATAGGTTTTACTATGCTGTAATATTTGGGCACAGGACGCGACTCGCGCTTTTCGGGGACGAATTCTTCGGGGACTTTGCCGTAGTCGATAGTATTTGCAGTAAACCGCAAAAAGCCGTTGTAAAGTTCCGTTTTGCCGCTGCAAACAATACTGTCGCCTATCTTCAACGCTTTTATTTTATCCAGGCTTTTTAACCTTGTAAAATATGTAATACGCTGCATAGCCGTTTCGTCGCTTAGCGTAAACGAATAATAAGGTTTTTCCTGGTCTTTTTTATTTTTATAACTGCGCTCGCGGATATCTTCAAGTCTGCCGCAGACGACCACGTTTTCGCTTTCAAAATTCAAATCACTCAGATACACGGCGCGCGATTGCTTTTCGGTACCTTCAAGAAAAGAAAAATCCGAAATTTCAAAAAAGCGAACGGGCATTTCATATTCTTCATTTTCGTGTTCTTCTTCAATTTCAATATCCTGAACACTGATTTCGCTTTGGACTACTTCGCCGCTAAACTCTCCGCAAAAACTTCTTTTTAATTCGGCACTGATTTTATCGCATATGCCGCTATCCGCCAACGAAGGCATAACGGAAATAACGTATTCGAATCCGCCGTCAGTTTTTTTAACCTGAACGTCATCCTTTTTTACCGTTACGGCAAGCGCTCTGAAATTGTTTTCTATCAGCTCTAAAATTTTACGTCTGACCATTTCGGGGTCGGGCGTAAGTTTTGTTATTTCAACCCGACATTCAAAAATCGGCGGCACCAATCTTTTTGCTGCCGCAAACGCACTCTCCCTGTCGCTCTCGTTATACACCTTGTCCGTAATAAGTTTCACTATAACTGTTTTTCCGTCCAGCACAACGGACTCTATTATTGCGTTATTCAGATTACTTAAAGAATGAACTTCTTTTAAAAAATTTTCAGTCATTTAAAATTTTATCTATCTCCTTAAAAAATTCACTCTCCGCGTCTTCTCTGTTTATGCGCCTTAAAATTTCTCCGTTCTTGAAAATGACGCAGTAATCTTCCGCACCGGCAATACCTATATCGCAGTCCTTTGCTTCACCGGGACCGTTAACCACACAGCCCATAACGGCTATTTTTACCGGTTTTGAAAAGCTCTCAACGTAAGCCGAAACTTTTTTAGCAAGCTCCATAGAATTCCAACGGCATCTTCCGCACGTCGGACACGCCACTACGGCGACATAATTTTTATCAAGACCTGCCGCCCGTAAAATGCGTTTGGCTGCAAGCACTTCTTTTACGGGGTCGTCCGTTATAGAAACGCGCAAAGTATCACCTATTCCGTCAAGCAATAATGCACCTAACGCAACGCTTGATTTGACGACAGCCATTTCTTCCGTTCCCGCTTCGGTTACGCCGATATGCAGCGGATAACAGGTTTTTTGCGCAAGAAGTTTATATGCTTTAACCGTTAGCGGCACATCCGAAGCCTTTACCGAAATGACAATATCTTCCACTCCGTTTTTTTCCAGTAAAGACACGCTTTTAAGAGCGCTTTCAACAAGCGAATTTTCGTTTTTTCCGTACTTTTGCAAAAACTCTTTTTCAATACTTCCTGTATTCGAACCTACCCGCACGGAAATGCCGTGCGCCTTTATGCAATCGGCAACAGCTTTCAATTGTCTGTCGCCGCCTATATTGCCGGGATTTATGCGCACTTTGTCGCACTCGCTTTCAATTGCGGCAATCGCAAGTTTGTGCGAAAAATGAATATCGGCGACAAGCGGAATATTTATTGAATTTTTAACCGTTTTTATCGCCTTTGCATCATCTTCGTCAAGCACCGAAACGCGGATAATTTCACAGCCTGCTTTTTCAAGCCGCTTAATCTGTTCTACAGTACTTTGAACATTGGAAGTTTTTGTGGTGCACATTGACTGTATTCTGACCGGCTCGCCGCCGCCCAGCATCACATTCCCGACCGATACTTTTTTACTTTCTAATCTTTTCATTTTTTCAAAAATTCAGACAGTGCCGCGCACTGTCTGAAAAACCTTTTACTTTTTGGTTTCCATCATTGTCTGGAGCTCTTCCAAAAAACTGGAAATATCCTTAAACGAGCGGTACACGCTTGCATAACGGACGTATGCAACTTCGTCGTGCTTTTTAAGTTCGGTCATAACCAATTCGCCGATATATTTTGACGAAACTTCCTGCTCCATAGAGTTGTAAACTTGCTTGGTAACCGCTCCGACCATTTCGTCTATTTCATTCATTGACACGGGACGTTTTTCGCACGATTTTATTATGCCGTTTTTAATTTTTTGCGAATCGAATGCCTGGCGCGCTCCATTTGTTTTAATAACAAGTACGGGCGTGTCTTCAATAGTTTCATAAGTGGTAAACCGCTTGCCGCAGTTAAAACACTCGCGCCGCCTTCTTATTGTCCTGCCTTCGTCGGCAGAACGGCTGTCTACAACTTTACTGTCTTCAAAATTGCAGAATAAGCATCTCATACAAAAAACCTCGCTTTTTTTAATTATATCACAAACACGGAAAGTTTGTAAAGAATAAATTTATTTAAAGTATTTTACGCCGCTTTCAAATATCTTCATATCGAAATTGCCGCTATAGTTTTTGTAAAGGTTTTCACCGATTCTTTCACTGTGTCCCATTTTGCCGAATACTCTTCCGTCGGGTGAAGTAATTCCTTCTATCGCCCACATACTGCCGTTAGGGTTATAAGGACTTTGCATTGTAGGCTTGCCGCCAAGGTCAACATACTGCGTAGCTATCTGACCGTTTTGGCGCATTTTTTCAAGCTCATTTAAAGGCGCAATCAGTTTACCTTCTCCGTGCGATACGGGGACGGAATAAATTTCGCCCACATTGCAAGCGGATAACCAGGGACTTAAATTTGACGCAACGCGTATTTTCACCATAGTAGATACGTGCCGTGAAATGTTGTTATACGTAAGCGTAGGCGATTCGGGCGTCAGCGGACTTACCTTTCCGTAAGGTACAAGCCCCAATTTTATAAGCGCCTGAAAACCGTTGCAAATACCCAGAACAAGTCCGTCGCGGTTTTGTAAAAGTTCGCCTATCCTGTCCGATATCGCGGGATTTTTAAAAGTTGTAGCTATGAATTTGCCGGAGCCGTCAGGCTCGTCGCCGCCGGAAAACCCGCCGGGAAAAGCTATAATATTGGCTCCGTCAACAGCCTTTATAATTGCCTGCACGCTCTCTTCAATATCCTGCGGAGTACGGTTTTTAACTACTAAAATTTCCGGTTCTGCGCCCGCTAAGCGGAACGCCCTTGCAGTGTCAAGCTCGCAGTTGGTTCCGGGGAAAGCTGGTATAAATACCTTAGGCTTTGCAATATGCAAATCGGAAGCCTTTCCTTTCTTAACTGTAAAATCACACAGCGCGGCTTCACCGACTGCCGGCGCGGTAACGGGGAACACGGGGAAAAGTTTTTTCATATATGCGCTAAGCGCTTCGTTATATTCAACGCTATCGTTTCCGACAGAAAAACCGCCTTCGCACGTTTCGCCGATATACATATTTTCAAGTCCCGCTAAAACATTTTCGTCTGTTACGGATACAATAATATCGCCGTAACGTTCGCCGAAAAGCGCGTCCTTATCGCAAACGAAATTGAAGCCGAAACCGTTGCCAAAACAGCTCTTTGCAACAGCGGCGGCTATACCGCCCTTTTCAACCACGGTGGCAAATTTTATATTGCCGTTAACTATATTTTTATTTATTGAAGAGTACAGCTTTTTGAGATAAACAAAATCGGGAACGCGGCACTTGTCCTTTACAAGCGGCAAAACATAAAGTTTTTCGCCTTTTTGCGTAATTACGTTTGTAATAAGCGCAGACGCTTTTGCGGGAGCTATGGCAAAAGAAATCAACGTGGGCGGGACGTCTATATCTTCAAATGTGCCGCTCATGGAATCCTTTCCGCCTATTGCACCCAAATCGAGATTAATTTGCGCATACAACGCTCCGAGCAGAGCGGAAAGCGGAACGCCCCAACGCTTTTTATCGTCCCTTAAACGCATGAAGAACTCTTGCAACGAAAGACGTACGTCTTCATATCTGCCGCCCGCCGCAACAATCTTCGATACGGACGCAACTATAGAATAAATTGCGCCTGTAAAGGGCGACGAAGACATAAGCTCGGGATTATAACCGTATGCCGAAACCGTGCAGTCGTCCGTTTCGCCGCCCGTAAATTTCGCCGCCATAGCAATTACCGGAGTAAGCTGATATTTGCCTCCGAACGGCATATATACGGACTTTGCGCCTATTGTAGAGTCAAACATTTCCGCAAGTCCCTTTTTCGAACACACGTTGAGCTGTGACAGAGTTGAAATGAATTTTTCTTTAAAACTCTCGCAAACAGCTTCTTCAAAAAACGGAGTTATGTAATCCTGAATATCGGCGTCCGTAATTTGCTTAACGCCGTTAGTATCAAGGAAATCGCGCGAAATGTCTACTATTGTCCTGCCGCCCTGATACATTTTCATTCTTCTGTCATCGGTAACGTAAGCGACAACCGTCGCCGCAAGATTTTCTTCGGCGGCAAGCCGTATAAATTTTTCCGCGTCGCTCTCTTTTACAACGACAGCCATTCTTTCCTGTGATTCGGAAATTGCGAGTTCCGTACCGGAAAGACCTTCATATTTTTTGGGAACTTTATCAAGTTCTATTACCAAACCGTCGGCAAGTTCGCCGATAGCAACGGAAACGCCGCCCGCACCGAAGTCGTTGCATTTTTTAATCATACGAGTTGCGTCTTTATTCAAAAACAGCCTTTGCAATTTGCGCTCTGTCAGGGCGTTGCCCTTCTGAACTTCCGCACCGCAGGTCTGGACCGATTTTACGTCGTGAGCTTTTGACGAACCCGTTGCGCCGCCGCATCCGTCCCGTCCCGTTTCTCCGCCCAAAAGAATTATAACGTCGCCGCTCTCGGGTTTTTCGCGGTATATCATATCGGATTTTGCGCCAGCAACCACGAAGCCCGTTTCAAGCCTTTTGGCTTTATAGCCGTCGTGATATACTTCTTCGACCTGACCTGTGGCAAGACCAATCTGGTTGCCGTAAGAAGAAAACCCGTTAGCTGCTGTTTTCGTAATAATTCTTTGCGGCAATTTACCTTTAAGGGTATTTTCAATAGGTTCGGTAGGGTCGGCGCAACCGGTGACTCTCATAGACTGCAAAACGTAAGTTCTGCCTGAAAGCGGGTCGCGTATAGCGCCGCCGAGACAGGTCGCCGCGCCGCCGAAAGGTTCTATTTCGGTCGGGTGGTTATGCGTCTCGTTCTTGAACATTATTGTGTATTCCTGCTTTTTACCGTCAATTACGGCGTCAGCTTTAATAGAGCAGGCGTTTATTTCATCTGATAAGTCAAGATTTTTCAACTTGCCGTCTTTTTTAAGTTTTTTTGCGGCAATCGTAGCAATGTCCATAAGACAGACGTATTTATCCTTTCTGTCTTTATAAAGCTCATTGAATAATTTTTTATATAAATCCAACGCTTTTTGGATATGTACGTTATCGCTGTAAATTTGTATGTTTTTAATTTCCGTCGCAAAAGTGGTGTGACGGCAATGGTCGGACCAATAAGTATCGATTACCTTTATTTCTGTTTCGGTAGGGTTTCTGCCTTCGTTTTTAAAATAATCGCGGACGAATGCAAGGTCTTCCTTTGACATGGCAAGCCCCATTTCCGCGTGATACCTTGCCACCGCGTTTTCATCAAAACAGATAAAGCCGTCCACTTCTTTAACGCATTCCGCTTCCACAGCGACGTGCGCAAGTGAATTTGCCTTTTCAAGACTTACTTCTTCACACTCTACGGGATTTATTAAATGCTTTTTAATTTTGTCCAGTTGTTCGACATTAACCGATTTAATCGCATAAACGGTTGCGCACTTAATCAATGGACGCGATTTGCGCGTCAAAAGCTGTACGCACTGCGCCGCACTGTCTGCGCGCTGGTCGTACTGTCCCGTAAGGTAAGCAACCGCAAATACAGAATATTCGCCGTTTAAATGAATATCTTCAAAGTAAACGTTGTCGACGGGCGGTTCGGAAAATACGCACGGTACAGCGGCGGCAAATTCGTTTGCGCTCATTCCTTCTATGT
>CAOMHR010000025.1 GCA_948482865.1 Christensenellaceae bacterium | reverse complement strand
ATTTCTTTAATATCCATACTTTCTCCTATACCCCGCGCATATCGGGTTCCCAGATGATTTTATGTAACTGCAATTGCAGGCGTACGCCGTTAAGTTTACGCTCTTTCATAAACTCCGCTATTTCTTCGGGCTTGATTTTCCCGAACACGGGGCTGAAATAAACGCGGCACCTGTCCGTAAGTCCGTACGTGTTTATTATCTCTTCCGCGCGCGCCAGATCGCGCATATCCCCGACCACAAACTTAACCGCATCCCGTAACGTAAGATAAGAAAAGTTTTCACAAAGCATATATTTTTCCATTCCGCTTGAAGGAAGTTTATAATCGGCGGTGACGGCTGGACGGGGCGAAAGGGAAACGATATTTTTCAACGGCACGCTTCCGTTTGTTTCTATCTCGACTTCCGCGCCGTCCGCTCCCAGCAGTTCGATAAGGCGCGCAATATCCGCCTGCAAAAGCGGTTCGCCGCCCGTCAGGGTAACGTTTTTCACTCCCGTCGATTTCACGTATCCGACAAGCTCTTCCGCAGAAGCAAGTTCGTATTTAACGTCGGCGGTATTCGCCCAGCGCGTGTCGCAATAGCCGCAACCGAGATTGCAGCCGCAGAACCGCAGAAACACAGCAAGCTCGCCCGCGCGCGGACCTTCGCCGTTTATGCTTACAAACTTTTCGGCAACTTTAAAACGTGTCATATCACTCACCGTATACCGCGCAGTTTTCAGGTGACTCGTAAACGGTTACGCTGAAAACGGGCAAGCCTTTTTTGCACAGGTCGGCGTATATGTGCGCGGCAAAGTTTTCGGCAGTGGGTCTGAAACCGGTTTCAACCAATGAAAACCCTTCGTCTTTAAGTGCGGCAAGGGTCGCGGGTTTAAGGGTGTTTTTTTCGTAAATAAGGGTATGGTCAAAGCCTTCTGCAAGCTCTTTTACCGCTTGCTTAAAATCGCCGAAGTCTAGAAGCATGCCGCGCTTTTCGCCTGCTCCCTGCAAGTTGCCGCCGCTGATCTTTACTTCCACAACCCAGTGGTGACCGTGGATATTTGCGCACTTGCCGTTGTACCCGTGAAGAAAGTGCGCACTGTCAAAACAAGCCGAAGTTTTTAAATAATACATATCTCTCCCTTTGCGCAAAAAAATACAGCCGCAACAAAACGACTGCACCCAAAAAGACTATTCCCTTCAGATGCCCTGGTTTTGTTTACCGACAGGATGGCGCAAACGAACTGTCCGTTTAATCGGCTATATAATACCACTTGGCAACGCGTATGTCAACTCAACCGAAGCGCTTTAACTACGCGCATTTTAAGAAAGGCGGCAAAAAGCCCGCGCATATGCCGCGGGCAAATTAAACACAATTATTTTTTACCGAAAAATTTATTTATTATGTCGTATATGGCGGAGCGGTACTGCACGTCCGCCGTAGCCGAAGTAAAGCACAGCGGCGGGTATATTACGCACCACCAGTTGTCGCCCGAACCGCTTCCCAGTTCGATAATCAGCGCGTCGTAAATGCCGCTTTCCAAAGTCAGGTCGCCGTAAACCCTTGTGGGGAACTCTTCCGCCCGCACGCTTGCGCGGGACGTATATGTAAAGCCGTTCTGTCTTAAAACCCTGTCGCACACTTCTTCTATGCCGTCGAGTATTCCGCTTATAACCTGCATCGCCGCGTCCTTATCAACGCACTGCGCCGCATACGGGGTAATAAACTTAACCACTTCGTCCTTGACAAGATACTTCACGCTCTGGTCAATCTGCTCGTTTGAATTTGCGCGGACGTGTATCCTTAAATAGTCTGTGTCCGCCGCTGCCGTAGTGTTGCTCATTTTCGTTACGAATACCACCGTCACCGCAACTACGACTATAATAAACAATCCTGCCAAAATCTTTTTCATCAATTCACCTCGCAAACTGTTTATTGCCTGCGGTGATTTAATTTATACGTTCATTTTAAAATTTTTTTGCAAATAAAAAACACAGAGCGCCTACCCTGTGTTTTGATTTTTATTTTTTTCTTTTAAAGCGGTTTAAAATTTTGTCCGTGACTTTTTGGTTGAATACAATAAATTTATCCCATAAGTACTCGGTGATAAAATTAATCAGAAGGGTTATTACGGTGACGACTATACCCAGATCGGAACCCCATAAATTTTCAAGCGCGTTTCCGCCAACCGCCAGCGGCACTACTATAATGCCGTTGTAAATAAGCACCAGAAACATTGCCAGCGGCACGTTGTTCGCCGCTTTAAAAGTAAACTTTCGGTTAAACGTAAAATTCCATATTACCGAAAGGGTAAGACCTATTACGTAAGCCAGCCAGTAATAGTCTATAAGCCAGCCCGTCCACTGGTGCAGCAACGTAGTTGTGAGAAGCTGTATTATCCCCGCCGAAGCCGAAAACAGCGTGAACTTTATAAACTGTACAAACTGCTGCTTTTTAGTCAGTTTCTGCTGCCCGCCAATCTCTTCTTCCGCGTTTTGTCCCGCTATGTTTCCGTCTGTATGTACGGATTGCTCAACCGCGGTAAAGGCTTCTTCGCTATCTTTTAACTCTTGTTTACTCTCTTCAGTATTGTTTTCCAAAACCGTTAATTCCCGTATTATATTCAAGCCCGCGTCAAACATAATCTTGTACGGGTTTTTTTATAGAATAAAACATTTTTCTGAATTTGTCAACGCCGTAACGCATACACAATTTACCTGAAATTATTGTCGACGAGTTTATATCCCATTGCGGTAATTTCACTGTAAAGCCTGTCCAAATCCATATAGTCGTAAGCATAAATTTTGCTCAGTTCCTGCAAGCGGGCGTTGTTTTTATATTTTGCTTCGTTCAAAATTTCGCCACGGTACAGCTTTTCATATTTATAAGCTATCAACTCGCTTAGCCCGTAATACGTTGTCAGACAGGCGTGTTGCTTTTGCCGGATATCTTTGTGCGGCATAGTCCTTGAAATATTGCCGTTTTCATCCTGTTTTTCTACAACCGTAATGCCGTCCTTTTTCATCTGCTTATAATCGTACAGAATGTAAAGCGCGTTCCAGCGGGAGTGTTCGATATACGCCAAAACGTTACCCGATTCATTTTTAAAGAAAAAGGAATAATCGCCGTAACCCGTTTCTCTGCCGCTGTTTATATACCGTTTGTTAAACTCCGCTTCGGAAATTCCGTTATCGTTTTCCCCGCTCTTCTTTACCATATCGAACCCCATAAGGTTCAATTTATACGGCAGATTAAGCGCGTGATACAAATTTGACGCCTGCTCTATGTAGGGAAGAGCCGTCCATCTTTCCCGCATAAATTCTCTGTTTCGGGGGTCTGCGAGTTTTTCGTTTAAAATCCTTTCCTGTCCTTCCGCGGTTATGTCTTTATTGCTTTTCAACTCCCGCAACCAATCGGGCGGGTTTGAAATATTGTTGTACAACAGATTTATTCTCTGCGCAAGCTCGGTCAAATCATCGTTTACGATATTTTCGTGGGAATAGAGATTTTTCTCTTCGCCGAAATATGTAATGCAATCGTTGATTTCGTTAAGTTTTTCGCCGTTTTCGTTTTTTGCCCTTACGAAAATGCGGTAATTATCGTTACCGTCAAATAAACGCCTTACCGTCTGCGCATAAGACGCATCTTCCAGATCGCTGTCCAGCGATACGATAAAATAAGTAAAACTGTCCCGCGTAACCAAAGACCTGAAATCTTTTTTGGCGTCAACGGAGTTTATATCCAGCGGGTGAATTTTCAACTCGCATATTTTTTCGGGCTTAGAGAAATCGCAATCTTTGAATTCTTCGTCAAACTCATAAAGTATTCTCGAAAAGAATTCGTTGTGAAGCGACGTATCACGGTTATCGTAAATATGATAACTTACGGGTTTGGAAGCAAGTTTGCCGTCAATCTGTTGCGCAAACTGAAACTGCATTGCGCACAATCTGAAAAGCTGGTAATTTACTTTGCCGAAACCTATGAATACTATATTTATCTGCTTCTCGTTTTTTAAAGTAAAATTATCATTAAAAAACGAACGGGGTATGTATTTTGTCACGGGATAGTCTACCATGAACCGGCGCGCCATAAGCTCATACTTACTGAAACCCGTAAGACAGATATTTGAAATTTTATCGGCTTTCGTTAAAAATTTTTCCCTTAGAATTTTCATCTCGGGCTGGTTCGCTTCAAGATAAATTTTGCTGCCGTTATCAAGCGCGGAAAAAATTTCAATTACCTTCGTATAAGTAATTTTTCCGTCGCGGAAAACTATTACATTGTATCCGCCCTTTTTCAACTTGCGGGAAAGCGGCTTGGTTTTAAACGGGACTTTCAGAACGGGGACTCCCTGCCTTATAAGTTCAGAGTATCTCTGATTAGAAACGTCCGCGCCGAGAAGCACGCAGTTTTTCGTATGAGCCGCGTAGTTTACCGCGCATTCAGAGTCGCCGACGACGATATCGCAATTTTTGCGCAACCGTATCCTTACCGTAAAATAATTGCTTATGCGGCGGCTGAAAAAACTTGCCACGCTTAAAATTGCCGTTACAACCGCAATAAGGAACGCCAGAACGAAATCCGCATAAAAAACGGGATACGCCTGACATATAGGCGACAACAGTTCGGTATTAACGTCAAATTTAAACGCGTCCAGCACCGTACCGATTAATGAAAAACAATAGAAAAAATCAAAGCGTTCTCCGTTATATGCGGCTGCGGTAATATACATTAAATAGATAATTAAAAAAGCCGGCGCGAGATAGAACATATTTTTCTTTGTTATCAACCCGCCGCCGCTTTTTATGGAATGTACGGCAGTGTAAACTATTATCGCCGACATTAATAACGAAGCTATTATAAAAATTATACCTAAAGCCAGATACATATATTTCTCTCTTGTGATTTGTGAGACGCGTATAAAACTTTTACCTGTTCAACACCATTTTATAGCAGTACTCTTCGGGGGAATTGTGTCCGCCGTAATCTTTGAACGGCTCGCCTATAATTCTGAACCCCAGCTTTTTATAAAGATTTATCGCGTTTATATTATCTTTCAGCACGGTAAGCTCAACCGTCTTTTCATCATTGCGCTTCAACAGTTTAGTAAGCATAAAGAATGCAATACCCTGACGCCTGAACTCTTCCTTAACGGATATATTGCACATAGAACAACCTATTTTTCTGAAATTATAGGTTTTTATCATATATTCTGCCGCGGCAAAAAACGAACGGGGCGGCACAATTCCCGCTTTTTCAAAGTCGCTCAGCATAACATTGCTATCCCACACAAAATCGTTTGTATGAAACAGGGCGCAGGACACGACTTCTCCCGTAATTCTGGATTTCACTATATACACCGCATTTTTGAAAAAAACGCTTTCGGGATTATCAAACGAATAGCTTAAAATTTTCTGCGCGTTTTCAACGTCGCCGAAAAGATCGCGGTAAATATACGGGTCCGTTCCGTAAATTATTTTCGCCGTTTCGCGGTAGTCGCTCGGGTGCGTAAGAATATCGAACGCGAATTTATCATTCATCTTCGTCAACCATTACGAAATTTTTATAATCTATAACCGTAGGTTCTATCCAGAGTTTTATTTCGTTATTGCCGCACATTTTATTGGGCAGACAGTAATATTTGGAATTTATGCCGTACCTGAATTCGGACAGAATTTCCACGTCCATATCAGCGTCACGCACGGGGGACGAAATGGAAAAATGCGCAATCCTGTACCCGTCGCGGGTTTCGTGCATGTATTCGTACGTTCCCACGTAGGGATATATGCCGTCCATTCCGCTTTCGGGGTCGCTTCCGTTCTGCAGATATCCGTATACGGTGATTATCTTATTTATTACTTCGTCTATCTGTGACTTGTCTTCCGCCCCTTCAAACTTCAAAAGCTCCGACAAGGGTCTTATCATATTGAAATCCAGAAGCTGATATCTGCCCAGAAAGTTTTTGAGTATTGCGTTTTTGGAGTTGCGCCCCTTGACAAAAAGGCATTCGTCGTTAAGCTCTTTTATCTCGCCGAGCATTTTAACAACCGCATCCAAGCCCGTTCCCAAACCGGCAAGACGTTTCAGTTGAGCTGCAACTTCACTGCGGAACGCAGCGTTTGCGTTTTTCTGGAACTCGTCTATTTCGTCGCCGGTGAATATAAACAGGTTGGACCGCTCCCTGAAATCGTTTTTTATCTCCACATACCTGAAAAAACCGCAATAGAAAACATAGAGCGATTTTAGCGTATTGAGAACTATTGAAGTTGCGCGTTCCTTTTTTCTTTCGTTGGGCAAATCGGCACGGGTCAACCATTCCAGCATCTGAATATGCGAGTTGATATTCAAAGGGTATTTGTTTTTATATTTGTCGCCGCAGGTTTCGTTTATTTTAAGAAGTTCGGAAAGATACTCTATAAGTTTCAACGCGCGCACTTCCGAATTAATGGAAACGCGCTGGTTTTCGATAACCTTATTGCTGACGTCGTTAGGCGTATGATTGTCGCCGAAGTAATGCTCTACCCATCTGTTGAACGAAGACGCCGCTTCTTTTTTTGTTTCCGCTTCAAGTTTTTCCGCGTCGAATACGTTTGACCCGAAGCGCATCTGCAAATTGAAAAGCAGCTGGCTGTACGCCTTATCGTCCTTTGAAAACAAAAGCCGCAATATGCTTGTAGCGCTTTCTTTGACGATGAGAATGGCGATTATCGTATCCCAGACGTGAGTGAAAAGCTCGGGATATTTGCATCTGTAAGCCGATGTGAAAGTTTTTTTGTTTTCGGCTGTCAGAATGTCCGCAACCGACATAGTGAGTTGCTTTACGTAACGGTAATTTATGGCGTAAAAGTCTTTTATGATTATTTTGTTTTTATTTTCCTTTACGCTGTTTATCCTGAGAATTTTAATAACCGTGCGGAACGCTCTGGGCGACACCGCAATATACTCGCCCGCACGCGCCGTATAATTTTCGTCGCAGGTAACGTTTACTCTCAGATAATTGTTTTCACTGCCCAGTTTGGAATAATTGAGATACGCAATCTCCTTTTTTTCCGGACCTGTTCTGTCGAAAATAACTTCTTCAAGAAAATAATACTCGTCGCCGACGTTTATGAGCGTTAAATAAGTAATAAGTTCTTCGTCGGTTAAGTCGTCCACGAATTTCACCCTGTTAATATAAGGGAACGGAATTTTTTCAAGTTTCGTAGGCAGCGGATTTTCCGCCGTGGGCGCCGTATCGGTATCGGGTATTTCCGCAACCGCATATATATCCCCGAAATTTTCGCCGAACGGCGTATATTCTACGTTGAGCGTTCTCAGATAAGGGAAAAGTTTAAGATACTCGATTAACTCTTCATATTTCGAAGCAAGATTTTCTTTACCCTGCAACCCGCGCGAAGAAGTGCGCGCAATTTTTGCTTTCTGCACAAAATAGGCGAACCTGTTGTTCGTATCCTGATTCAGAATTTCCGTAAGATTCAGGTTCTGCCACAGGACGCCGTGATAGTGCATATCGAGCTGGGCGTCCATTATTGTGGGTTCAATTGTGGAAAAGGTCACGTTCTTTTCGGTATACAGTTCGGTAAACGTCTTGTTCACGCGCATATAGGAGTTGAACTTTTCCGTGTCGTCCGTCTTGACGTCTATGTCGGGAGACTCTTTCCACTTACGGAATTTGGAGTACAGCAGCGCGAACGTAAGATTGAGAATATTGGAAAAATATCTGTTGATTTCTTCCGTCGTCGTTAAGAACTCAGGCGAGTCAAACCTGTTGTTGAAAACAATCTTCCGTACTTCATCATCCGCGACAAGTTTTGCCACTTTTTTTCTGCAATCGTTTAAATCCATTGTTAATCACCCGCAAGGCAAGCGGCAACTTTTTTATAAGCGGTTATCGCTTTCTTTTCGTCTTCGGAAAGCATATCCTGGGACAGTTTGAATAAAATGTCTTCCTGAATTTTGAATCTCTTTACTTCGTTCACGCCGAAAAAGTCCTGCCCGTCGCCCACGGCGTCAAGGCAAAATCTGTTGCCGTTCAAATCCAGCTCTCCAAAGCTGTCTACTATTTGCTTTTTTATTTTTTCGTACGATACCTTCATACAGTCGATAATTATATCTTCCGTAGGAACGGCGTTGGGAACGAGTACGAATTTTTTATTGCAGAAACGGGGAAGCATACGCTTCATAAAATCAACCGTTCCGTATCTGAACTGGAAGGTAATACGCATACAGGTCGCAATGACGTTTGAATATTCTATCGCCCAGTTCGCCGTAAGCTGGTCGCCGGCAGGCGTGTCGAAGATAACTGCCGCGCAATCGTATTTTTCACAAAAAGTTACTATGGTTTTAAATCTTTCCTTTATAATTCCGCCCGCGTCATAATTGCTGTTGGCTTCTTTATTGATAGGCTTGCCCGTTTCTGCGGGGATAAAAAGTACTGAGTTGTTGCTTTCATTGTCAAGCCCGAAACACTTACCGACGGGGATACATCTGCCCAGCACGGGGTGACGGCTTATTTCAAAGAGCGCGGGGGTGTACAGCGAACTCGACACCGACGTAGACAGGGCTTCCTGTATAGAATAAGTGCCGGTATCTATCCCCTGTTTCTTTAAGAGAAAGGATATGCCCGCGCTATCCAGGTCAAGGTCTAAAAGCACTATCGGATTTTTGGGGGACGCGTTAAGTTCCTTTACAAGATAAGGGATTGTATTATACGCAAGCGAGCTGCGCCCCGAACCGCCTTTATAGGAAAAGTAAGATATTTTTTTCATATTTTTCACCTCTCGTTAATCGCCTTAAGATTTCCCCGCTTTTATGCGTTCCGTAACGGTATCGCACAAGGCGTTGAACAGCGCAAATTCCATCATATGGTCTTTGTCTTTGAACTTCTTTTCGAATATCTCGCGGCTACTCTCGTCCACTTCGCCCCAGATATCCAGCGTGTCGGCGCACTGCGCGCCAAGATAGCTCATAAGCGTTCTCTTCAGAACCGTACCCAAATCTTCGTTTTCGTCCGTCGACCGTCCGTTTGCACTGATTATACCGTTCAGAACTTTTTTAAGCGACCCTTCGAGACAACCGTCCAGAATGCGCACTATCTCTTCTTCTATCGGCGATTTCCTTAATTCAAGCTCCGCTTTTTCGGCATACAGCGCGGAAATCTTTTCTTCGTATTGCCGCTTTAAGTCGTTGATATCCTGAATGTTTCTGTCTTTCAGATCGTTAATGACGTTTCTGCTGGCTTCGCGCTGCTTCTGGAGTTTGCGCGCGCTTTCGAATTCTATATTTTCAATCTGGGCGTTCTTCTCTTCGATATATTTCAATTTGTCGAGAGCGTAAGGTCTTTCATACTCTTCGTAATAATCGTAAAAATTACGAAGCGCCAAAACATAATTGAAATTGTTTACAAGCTGATAACCGTCTCTGTCCCAAAGCCACTCTCCGTCCATCTTGTTCTGCAAAATATAGTCCTTGTACATACGCATTTCGTACTGCGGATAGGGCGTAAGGAATTTTGATAAGACGTTGTAAGTCTTTATAATAAGCGGCATCAGATTTGCGGCGACGATAAAACGTTTTCTTAAAAGTTTTGCCTGGTGCGCAACCGAAAGAGAAGATTCTACGTTGTCGCCGGGGATATTCTCGTTGAATTTTAAAATGTATTGTTCTACGATATATTCCTTGCCGACGCGCGCGAGTTTTTTATAAAGCCGCTGCGCGTTGGGTACGCTGTATTGCAGAGCGTCGTAAAATTCAAGTTCTTTACCCTTGTCCTGATAGTCTATGTCAACGCCCGCGGTCATCAATATGTTAATCGAATACAGCACGTTAAACATAGCGTCGTTTTAAATTGATTCTTCGATGCTCTGGGAAGTGACAAGGTTAAAATTGTAACTGAAAAAATCTTTGGTCGTGTCTATCTGCGAAAAGCGCATATCTACGTAATGTCCCGCGTCCAATACGACTTTATTGAACTTGGAAACCGTATGGTATATGCGTTTGATAAAATAGAAATCGCGCGATTTCCCTTCATCGAACCTTGACAGATCTATGCCGTACTTTTCGGGGTCGGCGGTTACCACGTCTTCCGCAGGCGACGCGCTTTTCTCCGGATCCTTTTGCGCTACCCTTATATTGTTTCGCATCTTTCTCACAAGTTTAATCGACTTTTCAAAAGTCTCGTAAAACGCAAGATATGCGTCGCAGGCAAGGTATGTAAAATACAGCGAAGTTTCCGTTTTATCGTGCTTGTCTTCGGGGATACGGGTAAACGTCCAGCCCTTGTACTTCAGATTGTCGCCGTTACCGTCGGGCAACGGTTCGCTGTCGCCTTTGAGATAATATTCCACGCCCAAGTCGCCGTTTACTTTCAAAGCAGAACCTGTCAGAACTTCGATACACTTTACGATAAGGTTTTCGATAAAAGAAATTTCGAGAAGGGTCGTCTCTTCGTCGCTAAGCCCCTTGGGCGCGCCCAAATATTTGTTGTCAAGCTCGATAGTGTTTCTGTCGTTGTCGTAATCTATCGTGAGCAGACGTCTTATTTCTATAGCAACCCTTAAAACGAGCGCAACCGTTTCGGTATAATCTTTTACGTCGCTTTCTTCGTTCACATACGGCGTCGCCCCGAAATTGAGTTCTTCCGCGTCCGCATTGATTCTCGTCAGCACGTCGTTGAAAGCAACGTTGATTTTTTCCGCAACTTCTTTATTTGCGCCAAGGTCGATATCAAACTTAGAATATTCCGCGAGAGTCAATATGCCGTAACATTGGGTAAGCACTCCCACTTTCGGACTGTCCGCCTTAAACACGAATCCTTCGGCGTTCCTGTTCAGCTCGTTTTTCATAAAGCTGTCAAGCATTTGTTTGCCGATATCGCTTCTGTTGATATACTGGTTAAATATGCCTTTGGATTCTTTTTTCAATAACGGATCGGTTTTTTTGTTTATCATTTATTTTTCCCCTTGTATTTTTATCGTTATCGCCGGCATAAAGCCGCCGTATGAATCTGTATAATCGTCGTCTATATCGGCTAAACCGTTGATATATCCGCATAAAGTTTTTCTGCTTGAACCGCAGATATCCGCCAGCCAGGCGAAATCAAACGGCAATTTGTTTTTTCCGGAAACGTAGGGGGTTACGCCCAGCTTGTCCGTCTTGCCTTCCGTCTTTTTTATGTCGTCCGCAGACGGAATATAAGGCTCGGCGTCTAACAGCTCTTTTTCTGAATCGGAAAAAGCATTGTCCGTAAAAAACTTAAGTTTATCCGCAATCTGCTCTTTGCCGCCGACGCAAATATCGAGAATGTTTTTTGAAACGAGTTTCGCCGTATTGTCTTCCACTTCCGCAAGAATCCAGGTTATCGGCTCGAAACGGTAGTAATTCCCGTTGTCGTTGTAAACTTTAACCCCGTCGGGCAGCGTCTGGATTTTACCGACCACTAAATTGCCGTCGTCGTACGGCTTGAACGGATAGCTACCTAACGATACTTCGTACTTCCCGTCAATTTGGCGGACGTTATCGCCCATAAGCAATTTGAATTCGTCAAGGGCGGTCTTTGCGTCTGCGACCGCTTCGGGCGCCCGTTTCCTGACGTCTTCCACTATTTCGCGGAGATAATCGCCCGTACGCAGTTTATAAATTTTGTCTTTATTGAATGCTTTCAGAACCGTCTGAATGCGTTTTTCGGGTAAAGCTCTCTGAAGCTCCGACGTTTTCATACCCGCGCACTTTAAAAAAGCGTCGCGCACTATACAGTACACCGAATCGTCTTCTTCCGGAATCACGCAAAAGGAAAACAGCTCGTCTCTCTGCGCCTTATATTTTTCAAACAGATTTATTTCCGTTTCAATTGCGTCGCCCGAAAGACAGTTACCGTCAAAAAAGAAAACCGCGCCGCAACAGTCGGGGTCGGCGAGCCTTTTCTCTACGGTCTTATACCAGATATCGCCGTTCCTTAGCTCGGTGTCGTACCAGTAGTTAAGCCCCAAATCGTATAACCCGAACAAATCTTTATAGACGGTTTGCGAACTTTTATGGGAATAGGACACAAATAAGTATTTGGATCTTGATGATAACCCCTGTCTGTCGAGATATGTTTTGGGAAATTCCGTCTGTCCGTCCATACCGTTTCCTTTGTGTTTATATATTAATTTTGATTATATCATTTTTTTAACATTTTGTAAAGAACTTAGTCCGATATTATTTTTATACTTATCCTATTTTGCCGTTGCGCTGTCGGATACGATTTAGCACCGCCCGCTTTTGTTAAAGAACGTATTATTAAAATAAAGAAAGCGGTTATCTTAACCGCTTTCTTTTACTTACTATATCGTTTCATTATTTTTATAATAAAACCAACGACACATATCAAATTACCAATTTCTCTCGCGTCCGGTACCGTTTTTTCCGCTGGGCGCCACTTTATTGACGTCGGCGTCATATCCGCCCTCGTCACCGCGGCGCCCGCCTTCACCGCCATAGCCCATATATCCGGCTAATGCACCTGCGCCGTTTGATGCAGCTATGTTGACATTGCTTTGCGTTACATATACGTTAGCGCCTTTTTGTCCGGGAGTTCCGGCAATCCCGCCGTTACCGCCATCACCGCCATTGCCGCCTGCACCTTCTTTACCGATTAAAGTTTCATCGTCGCCGCCGTCGCCGCCTCTGCCGCCGTCGCCGCCATTGCCGCCGGCTCCTGCGTTACCGCCATTGCCTGCCTTAAATTTAGGCGTGGAAGAATTTAAACTAACCTGCCCGTCTATGGCTTTCGCTCCTGTTCCGCCGTTACCGCCCTTTCCGCCGTTTGAGCCGTTGCCGCCTCTGCCGCCGTTACCGGCATCGCCGCGTTTCGAGTCGCCGCCCTTTCCGCCGTTACCGCCGTCAGCTCCATTTCCGCCGTCGCCGCCGTTACCGCCGTCGCCGCCGTTAATAAGTAAATCTTTGCTGCCGTTGATAATTAAAGTACCGCACTTGATTGCCGCTCCGCCATTACCGCCGTCTGAACCCGCCACGGCATCTTCTGCGTCACTTCCGGCAGTACCGTCATATTTAGCGGGAGCTTGAGAAGGATTTGGATTGGAAACAGCCGCAGCATTTTTACCCGCTACGCCGTCGCCGCCCCTGCCGCCAGCTATCTTTAAATTCTCTACGTTAATTAATTTTATCGTACCTTGCGAATCAATTGCAATTCCGCCGTCGCCGCCTTTTATACCGGAAGCATAATGACTATATCCGTTACCCGCAAGTATTTCAACCAAATGGTTATCTGCTTTTGTAACCGTCAAATTTCTTACTTGAATAGCACTTTTTACTTCATCGGTACTATCGGTTCCGCTTTTACCCGAAAGTTTTACGTTTCCGACAAAGTGTACCTTTAAGTCAAAATTACTTGCTTCTATTACACCATCGGTTGTACCGATAATTTCGACTGAGTCGAATACCAACGTTAAATTATTGGAATTTACAGTAATACAAGTATCTGTCAACCTGCTTTTACTGCCTTTTCTAATCTTTAAGTAATTGACCCAGTCCGGGACGTTTATTGTTGCTGAAATCTCACGGTTTATTACAAGTTCGAATGCCGTTTTCGTTCTGTCCGACTTAAGTTTATCGATATCGTCTTTTGTCGAGACGTTAATTATTTCGGCATATACACGCACCATAATAACTACGGTAAATTCATTGCCGCAATTGGCGTAAATTTTCACATAGGTTTTATTGGGCGTAGTATATAGTCCGGTTA
>CAOMHR010000024.1 GCA_948482865.1 Christensenellaceae bacterium | reverse complement strand
TAAAGCAGGAAAAGACGGCAATGGAAACCCGCTTGTTACGGATAAAGGCAACCCGACCCTTTACAGCGAGTATCTCGACGCGGTTGATTACGTTAAAACCAAAGATACGGAGGTGTTCACCGCAAGCCAGTGTTACGAAGGCGTAGGTGGCGCGCAAAGACAGTATTTTCTTGACGAAAACAAAAAAATTTCAATAAACATACTTTACAATTACTATTACTACAACAGCTCTGCCGATGAAAACAATTACTCCGTAGTAACTCTTCTTACAGAAGAACTCGCGGGCGGCAACAGGAACTATCTTTTTACTGGCGATTTGGAAGAAGACGGTGAAAGCAGAATGGTAGACTACTATTCTCAGTCTTCAAACAGTAAGTCGGAATACGATGTTCTGCCCGAAGTAGAGCTTTACAAGGCGGGGCATCACGGCAGTAAAACTTCTTCGTCAAGCAAACTTTTAAGCGTGATAAAGCCTGAATACGTGGCGGTCTGCTGTTGCGCGGGTTCGCCCGAATATACCAAAGTGGACGCAAATACTTTCCCTACCCAGCAGATGATAGACAACGTCAGCCGCTATACCGAAAATATTTACGTGACCACGCTCGCCACGGATTTGCCCGAACTCAACAACGGAAATTTTATATCGCAGTCGGGTTACGGTCATACTTCTATGAACGGAAATATAGTTTTCTATTCTTCGGGCGGAAAACTCAAACTCTGGTGTTCGAATAACGACACAATTTTAAAGGACACGGACTGGTTTAAAGAACACCGCGTCTGGAATGCTTAAAATCAAAAATCCCGCCTTTGTAAGGCGGGATTTTTTGTAAATAACAAACAGATATTGCATAACCGTTGACCTACTGAAAGTATTGTGATAAAATGGTGAAAATGAAAAAAGTTTCACACTATAATTTTAAAGTAAAACCCAAAAAGCCCAACCGGCTTTTAATGGGTATAGCAAAATCGGTTGCGGCGTACCCCGTATTGAAAAAGCGTAATTTTGTGTGCGAAAAAGTAAATATGGAAGGTATTAAACCGCCCTATTTTTTGCTTGCCAACCATGCAAGCGAAATGGATTTCAGAATACTTTTCGGCGCGATAAGACCTATGAATATGAACTACGTTGTCGCAATCGACGCTATGCACGACAATACGATTACTCTTATGCGTATGGCGGGCGGTATAGCAAAGCGCAAGTTTATTAAAGACGTGGTTTTAATAAAGCATATGAAATACTGTGCCGAACATTATAAAAATCCCGTCTGCATTTATCCGGAAGCCCGCTATTCCTTTGACGGTACGCGCAGCTTTATAACTCCCGCGGTCGGAAAAATGGCAAAGTATCTCGGTATACCCGTCGTGGTGCTTTTATCTTACGGAAATTTTATCTGCAATCCGCAGTGGAACAAGGACAAGTTCCGTCCTACGCCGCTCAAAGGTAAACTTGTGTGCGTTGCGAAGGCGGAAGAAGTTGAAGCCCTTACGGCAGAGCAAATCAACGAACGCATTTTAAATAATTTCGAATACGACGATTTCAAATACCAGTTTGACAATAAAATAAAAATCGATTTCCCCGAACGCGCGCGCGGATTGCACAGTATTTTGTACCAGTGCTGCGAGTGCGGCAGGGAACACGAAATGTATTCGCAGGGTACGGTTTTAGAGTGCAGGCACTGCGGAAAAAAGTGGGAGATGACCGAATACGGCAGATTGCGCGCAACGGACGGCGAAACGCGGTTTGAACATATTCCCGACTGGTTTAAGTGGGAACGCGAAAACGTTCGGCGCGAAGTGGAGTCGGGCGAGTACTGTTTCGAAGACGAGATTGAAGTCCACACTCTGCCCAAAAACAAATATTATGCGCAAGGCAAAGGCAAATTCCGTCAGGACGCGACAGACACATACTTTTGTTGTACAGCCTACGGCGAACCTTTTGAAATGCGCCTTGCCCCCAGCGAGCTTGAAAGCGTACATATAGAATTTGATTACCGTGACAGAAAGAAGAAAAAGTTTTTCGGCGACTGTCTCGATATTTCCACCCGCAACGACAGCTATTGGCTTCACCCCGTAAACAAGCGGGACGTAATTATGAAAATTTCTTTTGCCACGGAAGAGCTGTACCGTATAGCGCAGGAAAAACTTCGTGAAAACAATAAATAATATTTTGCGGCGCGGAACTTGGGAAGTTCCGCGCCGCAATTTTCAACAACTTTTAATCCGTGCAAAATTTACCTTAAAAAACTAAGGTCAAAGTATTGATAAATGGCGGCGGATATGTTATTATTTTATCGATTAAACCATTTGGAGAAAATATGAAAAGTCAGAGCGTGGTGACAGACCTTCGCAGGAAGGTCTTTGCCGAAGTTGCAAGGGTTGCGTACCAATCCAACGACGTGTCAAGCGACCTTGAAGAGATTCCTTTTTTAATAACGCCGGATGAAGAGCCTAAATACCGTGAAAGTATTTACCGCGAAAGACAGATTGCTTCCGAAAGAGTGCGTCTTGCAATGGGGCTTTCGTTGCGGCCCGCAAATAAACCCGTACATATAACTTCGGGCGTGGATAAAAGCACGATAGCGGAAAAGTATTACGAACCGCCCCTTATGCAGGTAATTCCGTCCGCTTGCGACAAGTGTCCCGACAACGAATTTTACGTCAGCGACCAGTGCCGCAACTGCGTGGCGCATTCGTGTATAAAAGCCTGCCCCAAGGGCGCAATTTCCATTGTCAACGGCAGGTCTTATATCGACCAGTCAAAATGTATCAAGTGCGGCAAATGTAAATCCGCCTGCCCTTACGACGCGATTGCGCACCACAAACGCCCCTGTTCTTCGGCGTGCGGCGTCAAGGCTATCACGTCTGACGAATACGGCAGGGCGCACATTGACAACGAAACCTGCGTCGCGTGCGGTCAGTGTATGTCCGCGTGTCCTTTCGGCGCTATTGCGGACAAATCGCAGATTTTCCAGCTTATTCAGGCAATTAAAAAGGGCGACGAAGTTGTTGCGGCAATCGCGCCCGCAGTTGTAGGTCAGTTCGGCGAAAACGTTACTTTCGGTCAATTCAAATCAGCTCTTTTAGCTTTGGGTTTTAAAGACGTTTACGAAGTCGCCGTTGGTGCGGACGTGGGCTGTATAGCCGAAGCGCACCATTACGTGAACGAAGTTACGACAGGTAATTTGCCCTTCTTGTTTACAAGCTGCTGTCCCGCGTGGGCGGTTCTCGTCAAAAAGCAGTTCCCCGACCTTGCTTCAAAAGTTTCGCAGGAACTCACTCCTATGGTTGCAACGGCGCGGTCGATAAAAGTAAAACGTCCCGAAGCGCGCGTGGTGTTCATCGGACCTTGCGCGGCTAAAAAATTAGAAGCGTCGAGAAGAACGGTAAGAAGTTACGTTGATTTTGTAATAACGTTTGAAGAACTTGCGGGAATGTTCGAAGCCAAGAATATTAACATTTCCGAAATGGAAGATTTACCCGTTAAATTGCAGGCTACGGGCGCGGGCAGGGGTTACGCCTGCTCGGGCGGAGTTGCCAGCGCAATTGAGAAATGTATACAGGAATACTACCCCGGCACGCAGGTTAAAATACAGCACGCAGAAGGGCTTGCCGAATGCAAAAAAATGCTGTTCCTTGCAAAGAGCGGAAAGCTGGACGGTTATATGATTGAAGGAATGGGCTGTCCCGGCGGTTGCGTTGCCGGCGTAGGCACGATAATCCCCCCCGAACGCGCAAAAGCTGCGGTAGGGCAGATAGTGAAAGCAAGCGAGCGTTCAATCCCTTCCAAAGAAATGGAAGATTTGGCTGAAAAACTTACAAGTATGGAATAAGCTTAGTCTTAACTTTAAGCCCCGAAAGTAAAACGGGGCTTTAAAAAAATTAAAAGTAGTCAATAAAAAAATTATGTACGACGTAGCAATTATAGGCAGCGGACCGGCAGGGATTTCCGCGGCAATCAATTTAAAAGTGTTGGGTAAAAATTTTATATGGCTTTCAAGCCGCTCCGTTTCAAAAAAAGTGGGGCAGGCGCCGCTCATAAAAAATTATCCCGGTCTTCCCGACGTAACCGGCGGCGAGCTTGCCTGGACCTTTAAAAACCATATCGATTCAATGAATATAAAAATTCAGGAAAAGGTAGTGACGGGCGTTTACGACACCGGCGGCAAGTTCACTCTTCTTGCGGGCGAAGAACAGTTTGAAGCAAAAACCGTGATACTTTGCACGGGTGTGGAAACGGTAAAATCGCTTGAAGACGAAGAGAATTTTGTCGGGCGCGGCGTAAGTTACTGTGCCACCTGCGACGGTTTTTTGTACAGGGACAAGACGGTCGCCGTCCTATGCACGGATAAAAAGTTTGAACACGAAGTTGAGTTTTTGGCAGAGCTTTCAAAAAAGACGTACGTATTTCCTATGTATCAGGGCTATGAAATAAAATCGCCCAAAGCCGAAATAATTCTTAAAAATCCCGTCAAAGTTTCAGGCGGTTTAAAGTTGGAAAAGGTTCACTTTAAAGGCGGCGAACTGGATGTGGACGGACTGTTTATATTAAAAGGCGCAATTTCGCCTTCTGCTCTTGTCCACGGACTTGAAACGCAGGGCGGGCGCATAGCGGTCAAGCGCGATTTATCGACAAACATTGCGGGAATTTTCGCCGCGGGCGACTGCACAGGTTCTCCTTACCAGTACGCAAAAGCGGTGGGCGAAGGAAACGTTGCCGCCCATTCCGCCGTGGAATATCTTTCGGTAAACAAATAACCCAAATAATTACAGGGCGCATTTTTTCGGGTTTTGTCGAAAGAGAGCGCCCTTTTTTGCTATTAAAAAAATCAGTTGCGTTATGTGACTTAAATGTGATAAAATATATTTATGGAATTTACCGAACTTACAGTACATACCACCAGCGAAGGAAGCGAGCTGGTTGCCGACGTTTTGTGGCGCTACACCAATTACGGTGTGGCGATTTCCGACGTTAAAGACGTTATCGCATTGCAAAGCAACAAGGCTATGTACTGGGATTATATAGACGAAAGCCTTAAAGAAGGCGGAGACGTACTTGTTAAAGCGTTTATCGCTTTGGATGAAACGGAAAAGACTTTGCCGCTTATCCGCGCGGATTTTGACGAGCTTTTGCAAAACGGCAAAGGCATAATCAACTTCGGCACGTTTGAAACTACGTGCAGAACGGTTGACGGCGACGACTGGCTTGAAATCTGGCGCAAGCACTTCCGTCCCCTGCACATAGGCGAAAAAATAGTGGTCTGTCCCGAGTGGATAGAGTATGAAAAGCGCGATTGGGAACAGGTCGTCAAACTTGATTCGAATATGGCTTTCGGCACGGGCGAGCATGAAACCACTTCAATGTGTTTAAAGCTGTTGCAGCAGTATCTGACGCCAGACTCGGTTTGTATCGACGTTGGTTGCGGCAGCGGTATTCTGGGTATTTCGGCGGTAAAGCTGGGCGCAAAATTTGCCTATCTGACCGATATCGACGATATCGCCGTAAAAAGCGCAACCCACAACGCGCAGATAAACGGAGTTTATGACAGGGTGCGCGTAGAGCACGCGGACCTTTTGGACGACGCGGGCGTTAAGGGCGATATAATTCTTGCAAACATAACGGCTGAAATTCTTTGCCGCCTTGCCCCGTCAATTCCCAAAAATCTTAAAAAGGGCGGCGTACTCATTTTGAGCGGAATAATAGAACCCCGCCTTGAAAGCGTGCTGAATGCTTTCGGCGCGCAGGGGCTTAAATTCGACAAACAGTTGCACGAGGGCGAGTGGTTTGCCCTGTCATTTAAATTATGAGCGGACGCAAAAGATTTTTTACCGATACAATTGACGGGCGTACGGAAGTAGAGCTTTCCGGCGAAGAATTCGTTCACGCGAAAACCGTACAGCGCGTGGAAGAAGGCAGTGAAATTACGTTGCTTGACGGCAGCGGTAAAGAGTACACGGCAATAGTCGCAAGTATCGGCAAGCGCTCGCTGGTTGCGCATATTACGGGAGAGTCCGCAGGCGACAAAGAGCCGCAGACGCCCATATACCTTTTGTGCGGCGCATTGAAAGGCGACAAGACGGAGCTGGTGGTACAAAAGGCTACTGAGCTTGGTGCGGGCAGGATAGGCGTTTTTTCGTCTGAATACTGTGCCGCGTATATGAACGCAAACAAACTGGAAAGGCTGAATAAAGTCGCGCGTGAAGCGGCTAAGCAGTGTATGCGTTCTCGCGCACCAGAAGTTGTATATTTCGAAAACTTTAAAGCTGCGTTGGACAGCGCAAGCGATTGCACAAATAAAATCTTTGCCTGCGAGTTTGCAAAATCGTCCGACTGCGATATTTCCGCACTGAGCGGAGCAACGGCAATCATTGTAGGCAGCGAAGGCGGATTTTCGGAAAAGGAAGCTGTTGCCGCGGCGGACGCGGGATTTTTACAGATTACGCTGGGTAAAAGAATACTCCGCGCCGAAACGGCGGCGGTCGCGCTTATGTCGCTTGTATCGTTCGCGCTCGGTGAATTGAAATGAAAGCGGCGGTAATCACTCTCGGCTGTAAGGTGAATGAAGTAGAGTCTGCGTCAATTATGTCCGCGCTTGAAAGTTTAGGCTGGGAAGTTGGCTGTAAGCCCGAATATGCGGAAGCGTACGTTCTCAATACCTGCGCCGTCACGCGCGAAGCCGAAAAAAAGAGCCGCCAGCTTATTGCAAGGGTAAAAAAGTTCAATCCCGAAGCAAAAATTTTTGTGTGCGGCTGCGCGTCTGAAAAATCGCCCTTGGATTTTGAAGAAAGGGGAGTGACGTTTGTCTGCGGCGCGCGGAAAAAAGAACGCATTATCGAAGCGTTCTGCCGCGAATTCGGCGGCGAAGTAAAAGGATTTCACTACCCCAAGCAGGTAAAAACGCGCGCGTTTATCAAAATTCAGGACGGTTGCAACAATTTTTGCTCGTACTGTATAATACCCTATCTCCGCGGCAGGGAAGTTTCGCGTCCGATACAGGACATAGCGGAAGAAGTAAAACACACGCATAGTCCGGAAATTGTTTTAAACGGAATTAATATATCGTCGTACGAATACGGTTTGCCGCAACTTATTTACGCGCTTTACGGGGTGGATAAAAGAATACGTTTAGGCTCGCTTGAATGTTCCGCGATAACAGAAGAACTTTTAACCGCGCTGAAAGGTTTAACCGATTTTGCACCGCAGTTTCATCTGTCTTTGCAGAGCGGAAGTGGACGGGTTTTAAAGGCGATGAACAGGCACTATACCCGCGCGGAGTACCTTGAAAAATGCAACGCGGTTTACAAAGCCTTTCCGTCCGCCGCAATAACCACGGATATAATAGCGGGCTTTGCAACGGAAACGGACGAAGACTTTGAAGAGAGTCTTTCAATCATAGAAGAAGCGGGCTTTGCCCGCGTTCACGCATTCGCATATTCCCCGCGCGAAGGTACGGTTGCGTTCAGGTTGAAAGACGTTCCGCCCGAAGTAAAGTCGCGGCGGCTTCATAGACTGCTTGAAGCGGGCAAAGCCGCTGCTGATAAATTCGCGCAAAAGTTTTTAGGAAGCGAACAGGAAATTATCGCCGAAGAATTTTCGGACGGCTATACGGGCGGATACACGGGTAATTATATACGCGTATATGTAAGCGGAGAGCTTTGCGCGGGCAAAAAGTATCCGGTAAAATTATTGAAATTATTTAAAGACGGAGTTTTGGCAGAAATTAATGGGCAAGAGTAAAAGCGCAATTGTGCGCGCGAAAATCGTATACTTTTTTAAGGAAACTTTCCGCGCCCGCTCTAAGGCGGAGTACAAGGAAATTTTTTCGCGCGGACTGGGCGACGATACCGCGGGCGTAAGCGGCGCGTTCCCCTGGCTTTACGTGCGCGCTTTTTTCATTTTGTTAATTCTGTTCACGGTTAACACCTTGGTATTAAGGTTGACTAAAAACGACCTTTACGTTCCGTCGGTAACATTTTTGGGCGGCATAACTTTTTCGGTGCCGTTTATAATTCTTTTGTACGAGCTGTATCCCAAGCGAGACATAAGCCTGTTTTTAATCATTGCCGTATTGGTTGGCGGCGGCACGGTTGCGTGTTTGATTTCGCAGGCGGTTTACAAATTCTTTCCTTTGAAAAACGAATGGCTTTCGGCGGTGGAAGCGGGCGTTCTGGAAGAAGTGGCAAAGGCTGTTCCCGCAATAATAATCATTGCAATATTGAAACAGAAAAACCCGTACGCGTGCTTTCTGGTTGCGGCGACGGTCGGCGCGGGATTTTCCGTAATCGAAGATATGGGTTATATCTTTCATTACTCGGATAAGTATCTGGCGTTTTACGGCAGCGATATTCAGGCAACGGTCGTGCTTTTCGTGGACAGGGGACTGTCTTCGTTCTGCACGCATATCCTTTGGACCGGCGCGATAGGTTGGGCGTATTGCTACATAAAAAATCCTTTCCGCTCGCTTAGGTTCTTTTTAATGATTTTGGTGAGTATCGGGCTTCATATCTGCTGGGACTTGCCGGTCAAAGGCTGGTGGCAGATACTGGATATTGCGGGCTGCGTAATAATAGCGGCAAGCATTTCAATTTCAATCGTACACATTTCGCGTATGAAGACCCTTGCCGCCGAAATGGATTTGACCGCCTTCAACGAAGACATTATCAGAGAGTCGAAGGAGATGGGGGAGCGTCTGCGCTTTACCAATGCGGCGAATTTAACGTTCTGTCTTGCCGCAACATGTCTTTCCGTTCTTGCATTGCTGTTTTGCGCAATGCCAATAGGGACCGATTACCAGCAGACTTCGTTTGAAACGAAAGAAGATTTTATAGAGTACTTGCAGGGCGGGCTTGTTTTCGATATAGATAAAAACAGGAAATACGACCCTAATTGCGAAAACTGGGAAGTGCGTTGGATAGACGGCGAAATGACTTACGCTATACAGAAAGAGCGCAAGGGCGAATACGTGTACTATTACGGTTACTACCTGTACGGTGACGAAGGGGACCTTGACACCGTTTCTGTAGACGTTGAAATAAACGACAGAACAATGCGCTACTACATGAGCGAATACGAATTCGGTAACGAAAAGGTGGACGTTGTAGACGTTTACGGCAACGACGTAAGAATTTATAGTTACAACCAGATGAACGGTATGGTCATTGCTGTAATTACCGCGGAAGAGTTTGAAGGGTACGACGCGCTTGTGGCAATAAGCGCTTCGGGTTGCGCGGTAACGGTGGGCTGTACGGTAATACTGGTATCGCTCAGAATAAAGATAAGGAGACTGAAAGATGAAAGACAGTAACTGCATTTTCTGCAAGATAGCGGAAGGACAAATTCCGTCTGCAAAGGTTTATGAAGACGATAAAATGCTGGTCTTTAAAGACATAGAGCCAAAGGCTAAGGTTCACCTTCTGGCAATAGGTAAAGACCACTTTAAACTTCTTTCTGAAATGGATGAAGAACGGTCGCGTTTATTGAGCTATATGCTGGAAAAAATCCCCGCAATCGCTGCGGAAAACGGCTGTAAAAACGGCTTCCGTCTTGTCATAAATCAGGGCGAAGACGCAGGGCAGACGGTTTTCCATTTGCACGTTCATATTCTCGGCGGCGAACCGCTGCCCTGGTAAAAATAAAACGCGCCCCCATAGGGAATTAAAAAATTAGAAATTTATTATTCGCATTTTCACGTAATGACGGAAGGCTCTCGGACAAAATGTCCGAGAGCCTTTAACTAAACAAAATTTATAAAGATAAATTTATTATTTACGTATCGTTTTCTTCATCGTTGAAAAAATCAAATAGTCCCATAGGTTTTCTCCTTACTCCGGATTGCTGTTTATATTAAAATAATTATATCATAAAAATGAAGGTAAGACAAACTAATATAGTGGAATATTGAACCATATCCGTATTTCAATAGGCTACAAGCAGCCATGTTCGTTCACGCGATTTGTGTCGCATTTTTTAATAAGATGCGGCTATTTTTTTTGCCGTTTCGCTGATTTTTCTTTTAAGTTCGGGCGGTTGCAAAACTTTTACCGCGCCGCCGTAGCTCAAAATTTTGTTCACAAGTCCGCCGTCGTCCGGCAGGGCGAGATTGGCTATAAAGCCGTCGCCTGACGGCTCTATATTGTCTATGCCAAGCCATTCTTCTGCGTCGGACAGAGAGCTTTTATCAATTTCAAGAGTGACGTTTATCAGCTTGTCGCCTGAAACATAAAAATCCAAATCTATTTCGTCGCGCGTAAATTCACGCTTTGTAAAAACGCTACCGGTAAAGGCGGCGTTTTTAATTCTGCCTATTTTGAAGGTTCTGAAAGTCTGTTTTGTATGGCAGAAAGCATAGACGTACCAAATATTTTGCTTGAAAATTAGAAGGTGCGGGTCTATAACCCTTTTAGAATGTTCGCCGCTTCTTGAAATGTAATCTATAAGCAAAGATTTGCTTTCGTTCACAGCCTGTTCGCAGACTTTCATTTTTTTTGAAAATTTATTTCCGCCCCACCAGTTTCCGCCGTCGACTAAAATGTTTCCGCAAACCGAAAGTTCGCGCTTCTCGGTTTTCTGGCGGCGTTGCAGTTTGTCCATAGCGGTTAAAACGTTTTTGTCGTCAACCTGAGAAGCCATAGCTCCCAGCGCGTTTACGGTCGCTGCATATTCTTCACGCGTAAAATAGTAGGAAGGCAGGCGGAAGGTGTCGGGAATGGAAATTCCGCCGTATCTTCCCCGTTCAACGTCAACGGGAACGCCGCAGACGTTTAGTTCTTCAACGTAGCGGTAAACGCTGCGTGTGGAAATTTCGTACCTGTCCGCAAGCTGACTGGCGGTCATTTTGCGTTTTGACAAAAGAGTCATCATAATGTCAATCATAATCTGATATTTCATATAAACTCCTTTTAAATTTCCGGCATATATTTAAAATGTGCCGAATAGTATAAACCGTTGAAATTATTAAAAAAATTTTATCATATATGACAGTAACTGTCAACTATAAATTATATAATGGTTTTGTAAAAGGAGAAGAAGAGATGACTTATTTGGCGTATATTGAAAGGCAGAAAGAAATTATAAAAAGCCGCCACGAATTTGACGGGGAGTGTACAGACCGCGTTTACTGCGCCGATACAGAGCGTCTTTTTGACGATTTAAGGACAATTAAAGGGCTTAACGTAGCCGAAAGAACGGAAAAGGCGACAAAAGTATGATTAACGTAATAAAAAAAGCGGCGCGCATTGCAATTGCCGTATCCGCCGCTATTTGCTTTATAGGAATATAAACGGGCGGCGCGGATTTCATCCGCGCCGCCTTTTAATTTACGCTTTAATAATATTTTTAACAGCCGCCTGCATTTTTTCAAGCGCGGCTTCCGCGTCGCCGCGGTTGTTTGCCTTGAAGGAGAAGTAAATTTTAAGTTTGGGTTCGGTGCCGGAAGGGCGTACGCATATAAAGCTGCCGTTTTCAAGCTCGTAGTAAACGCAGTTGGTCAGCGGCGAGCCTATTTCCGTCTTTTCGCCCGTGGCGATTTCCGTCTTGGTGTTGGAAGAGTAGTCGCGTACGGCAACCACGTTGTAAATATCAAACGCGTTTACGGGGCTTGCTTTAAGTCCGTCCACAACGGCGTTCATATCTTTCATTGCGTTCAGTCCCTTGAACGGAATTGAAATATTGCAGTCCAAAACATAGCCGTAAGTATCGTAAATTTCCTGTAAGCGTTGGAATACCGTTTTGCCTATATATGTGTAATAGCAGACCATTTCCGCGCACAGCATAGAAGCTACAACAGCGTCTTTATCGCGTGCGTGAGTGCCGCGCAGGTATCCGCAACTCTCTTCGAAACCGAAGATAAACGTGTGCGAAAGGTCGCGTTCCCAAAGTTTGATTTTTTCGCCTATGAATTTGAAACCGACGGGCACTTCGAATAAAGAAACGCCGAATTTCTGGCATATTGCTTTTGCCATACCCGTGGTAACGAACGATTTTACTACCGCCGCGTTTTCGGGCAGGGCGTTCTCTTCTTTAAGACGGGTCAGAATATAATCCAGAAGAAGTATGCCTACCTGATTTCCGGAAAGAGCTTCAAACTCGCCGTCTTTGTTTTTAACCGCAACTCCCAGACGGTCGCTGTCGGGGTCGGTGCCGAAAACTACGGTCGCGCCTATTCTTTTAGCAAGCGCAATTCCCATTGAAAGGGTCTCTTTAAATTCGGGGTTGGGGACTTCTACGGTTGAAAATCCCGTGTCTTTTTTGGTCTGTTCTTCTACGATCGATGCGTGTATGCCTATTTTTTTAAGAATTGTGGTGACGGGAATATAGCCGGAGCCGTGAACGGGGGTGTAGACCAGTTTCAATTCTTTGCCGCACGCTTTTACCGCTTTTTTGGAAAGGGTGAGTTTTTTAAGCTGTTTGTAATATTTTTTATCCACATTTGAAGGGACGGGTTTAATATATTTTTTAACCTGCTCGTCGGTGGGGGCGGGGACGCCCAGATAATCCTGAATTTTTTGTATGTAACTTACTACTACTTCGGTATCTTCGGGTGACATCTGCGCGCCGTCTTCGCCGTAAACCTTATATCCGTTGTACTGCTTGGGGTTGTGCGAAGCGGTCACCATAATGCCCGCAACCGTGTTCAGATATCTTACCGCAAAGGAGAGCATAGGTACGGGATGCACGTCCGAAAAAAGATACGCCTTAATTCCGTTTGCCGCCAGAACTTCGGCTGCCGCTTTTGCAAACTCGTCGCTTTTCATACGGGTGTCGTAAGAAATTACAACGCCGCGCGCCATATCCGTTTCGCCGCGGTTTTTAATAAATTCCGCAAGTCCCTGAGTCGCACGCTTTACGGTATAAACGTTCATCATATTGGTGCCGTATCCGATTATGCCGCGCATACCCGCGGTGCCGAATTCAAGCTCGGCGCCGAAGCGGTACTCGGTTTCTTCTTTATTATCTTTTACGCTTTCAAGCTCAAGTTTTCCTTCTTCGCAAAGACGGCTGTCGTTAAGCCAGCTGTCGTAAATTTCTTTATAACTCATTATCCCTCCAAGAGTTGTCACATATTGTTTGCCAATAATATTATATAAAAAAAACTCCCCTTTGTAAAGGGGGGAGTGTAAAAATTTTTATAATTTGCGGTTTATTTTCCCAAAATCAAGTAATTTGCGTTAAAATCTTTAAAATTACTCGCCGCGGAAAAATTCTTCTCTCGTCAAAGGGCGCTCTTTGTCGGGTTTTATTATGGTGTTTTTGTCTATGAAATATTTGAGCTCTTCCCTGTCGTAATAGTTCACAAACTCGAAGCAGAGCAGAATTACATAGCTTGAAGGCACGCTTATGAGCAGAGCCGCACCGAACGAAAACGCCGCGCCGGCAACGTTTAAAAGGAATATAATCGTCGTAAGTACAAAAAAGTTTGCAAGCACGTTCAGGCTGTTTTTGCGGCGCCTGTTAAAGGTGTAAACAAATGCCGCGCCCTGCTGTTTTTTGCCGCGTATGAGCGCGGGCAGCCAGTCGGTCGTAAACATCATTTTTACCGAAATCGCAAACAGCGTAAGAGTCACAAAAAGGCAAAGCTGCAAGGGCACTATGAGAAAAAACAGACCCTTGAAAACCAAAAAGTATATCCCAAACAAAATCGCAGCGTCGTAAATCATAGAAAGGGGAATGTACATCAGGTTGTAAAGGGACGCTTCTTTAAGGTTTCTTATAAGGGTAAGAAAGAATGAAGAATTTGCCCTTAAAGCCATTTTGTCGTTTACTACCGCGGCTGCGGCGTAGTTGCCCAGCCCCATAAAGAATTTTTCAACAAAGTGTATA
>CAOMHR010000023.1 GCA_948482865.1 Christensenellaceae bacterium | reverse complement strand
CTTCCCGACGCGGACAATATAATAGCTATGTGCGCTTTTTTCGGGGTGAGTGCGGATTCTATTTTGGGCTGCGGTACCGACGCGCGGCAGCAGACGGATATCAAGCCGCAGGATTTGCCGCCAGAAAAGCCTGCAAAAAAAAGGCTGTGGGTTAAAATTTTAATAATTTCGGTAGTGTGCTTTTTTGCCTTTATGGGAGTTATCGCTTTTATAACTTTTATATTCGCGCTTTCAATTGATTCGCACGACCCGATAATATGGACGAGAGTGGTGCCAATGCTGTGCGTGATAGGCATTGTGGTTTTCGGGATAGTTACGGGCGTCGTAATAGCGCTGTATAAAAAAGGCAAAAAGCCGCGCGGCTGAACGAAAATATTATATGTAAACAAAAATTTACGCAATGTAAATAAAAGGTGGTTGAAAAATTTTTCGCCGCCTTTTATTATTTTATGCGGAGGCAAAAAATGAAAAGAAAATTATTTTTATGCGCGGCGTTTGCCGCGATAATCTGCGCGTGCGCAGTGTGCGCCGCATGCTTTATGTTCGGAAACAAAAAGGCGGAAAGTCCGGTGGATTTTACGATAGGCGAAGTGACGGATATCTCAATAGAGATTGCGGACTGTGTGTATTCCGACGGCGAACTGTACAGTACGGATGGTACGGAATTCAGCGTTGACGGAGTTAACTGGACCGAAGATACGGTATTTACCGGTCTTGTTTCAAATACGGAATATACCGTTTATGCGCGCGCATGCGGTTGGGGTAATCTTTTGCCCGGCGACCCCATATCTAAAACCGTAACTACTTTACGTTCGCAAAATCCGGATTTGCCGCAAGTAGATTGTGCGCAGGAACGCGGCAAAATTACGTTGACGGGCTTTACGTCTGAAATGGAAGCAAGTTTCGATAACGGAAAGACCTATTCGGAAACATCTTTGCATACCTACACACAAAAGGGTAAATATGAAATACTGGTCAGATACAAACAAACCGACAGGGCGTTTGCGGGCGAAGCGGTGACTTTCACTGTTGAATATTCTGATTTTTTTGCAGGATTCGGCACGAAAGAAAATCCCTATATCGTGACTTCTTACGACGAACTTCGCCTTTTAAACGGGGAAAACAACTATTACAAACTTTTAAACGATATAACTTTTCCTGCCGAAGAATGTTTGCCGATACCGTTTACGGGATATCTTGACGGCAACGGAAAAAAATTAATATCCCCTAAAATCAAAAGCGATGAAACCGCCGCAGAATTTATCACCGCGATTTTCAGCGGGGACGTTTCGGCGAAAGACCTTACAGTAGAAAATGCGGTCTGTACTTCGCGCTATAACACGCTTTCCGATGACGGATTGGGACACTATGCAAGTATTCTTGCGTACAGGGCGTCAACGCTTGAAAACTGTCACGTCAACGGAACAATAAACGTAACGGGTTTTGTCAACGACGGGACAGAGCGCGCGTATATCGGCGGACTTTCGTGCTGGCTGTGGAATAGAGCCGACGGTTGTTCTGCGGATGTGACGCTGTGCTATGACGGCGGTTCAGCCGAAGGATTTAAAGACGTTTACAGCGGGGGCATTGCGGCTTTATGTTACGATAGCGGCGAAATAACGGGATGTACCGCAAAAACGGTATTCCGTACTCTCGGCGGGGAAATATCACTGGCATATGCGGGTGGTATTACGGGAAACAAGGGTAACTTCGTTATTTCGGGTTGCTTTGCGGACGTTGAATTTTATTCAAACGCAAGGGACTCTTTTCTCGGCGGAATTTCGGGTGAAGCAAACGATAATGAAAGTATTAACGGGGCGGCTATCGTTAACTGTTTTGCAACCGGCGAGATTGTTGTACAAAAACCTTCATGGTTAAGTTTCTACGGTGAGTGTCAGGTCGGCGGTATTTTGGGCGGAAGCGACTCGCATAGCTTATGCAGTATTGCAGATTGCGTCAGCGCCGTGGATATAAGTATCGACGGTACAAAGTTAAACGTAAGTTGCGGCGGTATAACCGGTTTGGGATATGCTTACGGCGGCAACGGGTATACAGGCAAAAGATTTATAAAAAATTGTCTTTATACCGGAAATATCGCAGTAAACAAAGACGCGGACAGAACAAACAATATCGGTGCGGTGTGGGGTTATAATTCGGGATCTTACAAAGCCGAAAACTGTTTTATCAAAGTCCAGCCTTCGCCCGACGTGGATACGTCGCCGTCAACCGCGGTTGAAGAAGCCGTATACCTTACCGCAGATTGGCAGAGACGGAATTTAAAACTTGATGAAAGCGTGTGGGAGATAACCGAAGGCGAGCTGCCCCGCCTTAAATGAAAATCCGGTAAAAATTCGCAAAGGGGTCTTGAACTTGGCGTAGTTTCGTGATATAATCTGTTTACTACCCGCAAGGAGATAAAAAGTGACAGTTAAAATTACGGCAGATTCAACCTGCGATCTGGGAAAGGAACAAGCGGAAAGGTTCGGCGTTGGGATTATGCCCCTTACGGTTGTCTTGGGGGACCGTGTATACCGCGACGGCGTGGATATTACGCCGCAGGATATTTTTGAGTACGTTGCAAAGACGGGCGTTTTGCCCAAGACGGGCGCGCCGAGCATAGAAGATTACGGCGAATTTTTCAAAGAACAGCTTAAAACGGCGGACGCGGTTATTCACATCAATATTTCAAGACTGGCGTCGTCTTCGCACGACAACGCTACGGTTGCCGCAAAAAAATTCAAGGGCAAGGTGTTTGCGGTGGACTCTATGGCTCTTTCAACGGGGCAGGGTCTTCTGTGCGTGAAGGCGTGCGACCTTGTTGCGGAGAACAGGAAGCCCGCTGAAATAGTCGGAATTTTAGAAGAGCTGCGGCACAGAATAAATACGTCGTTCGTGCCGGACAGGCTTGACTATCTGCACAAGGGCGGCAGGTGTTCGCTTGCGGCAATGCTGGGCGCAAAAGTTCTGAAACTGCACCCTATGATAGATATGAAGGACGGACAGCTTTACGCCAAGAAGAAGTATATGGGCGGACTTGAAAGGTGCCTTACCAACTATCTGAAAGACCTTAAAGAAAGCTATCCCGCCTACGACCGTGCGCGTTGCTTTATAACCCATTCCAACTGCGAAAGGGAAACGGTTGAAAAAGTAAGGGCGCAGGTTGAAAGTATGTTCGATTTCGACGAGATTATTGAAACGGTTGCGGGTTCGGTGGTTACGGGTCACTGCGGCAAAAACACCCTTGGCGTGCTGTTTATTTACGATTGACGAACAGCTTTCAATCGCTTGACAACGGAATATTTTGAGTATTATAATAAATTTACAATTTAAAGTTATTCTTTGGGGCGGGGTGTGATTCCCCACCGGCGGTATAGTCCGCGAAGAGCGCGTTGTTTTGCGTTCCCGATCCGGTGTGATTCCGGTACCGACGGTATAGTCCGGATGATAAAAGAATTTTAAAGTTATAAACTTTTCGCGCCCCGAAATTTTCGGGGCGCGTTTTTTCAAAGAATACTTTAAAAATAATTTTTTAAGGAGTTCTTTGATATGGAACAGGAAATCACTCAGGAGTCCGCCGCGGCATGCGCGGACGCGCAGCCCGTTGACGGCGTAAACTTACAACCGTCGGAAGAGACGGCGGCTCAGCCGCCCGCGGAAAGCAAGAAAAAGCGCGCGGGAGAGTTTTTCAAAAACTATTTTACGGCGACGCGCATTGCGTATATCGCGATTTTTACCGCAATTTCTTACGCAATAGGATTGCTGGACTTTTCGCTTTTGCCCGCTTCGCCCGTGTCGTTTTTAAAACTTGATTTTTCAAACGTGTTCGTGCTTGTCGGCGGCTTTGCTCTTGGACCCACGGCGGGCGTGATTATAGCTGTTTTAAAGGAGCTTTTGCACGCGCTTACGGTGGGACATACCGCGTTTGTGGGCGAACTTGCAAACATTTTAATGGTGTTGCCTTACGTGCTTATCCCGTCCTTGGTTTATATGCGCCGCAAGGGTATTAAAAACGTGCTTTGGTCGGTTGCGCTGGGCTGCGTCGGGCAGTGCATTATCTCTATGCCCGTAAACTATTTTTTAACCTTCCCCGCGTTTTTCCAGGCGTTCGGCGGGTCGTGGACTGCCGGTCAGGAGCTGTTTGTTGACGTGTGGTACTGGGCTTTGCTTTTCAATTTTATAAAAGTTCTGTGCGTTTCGGCGGTGGTTATAGCGTTGTACAAACCGCTGTCAAAGCTCATTAAAATCACCGGAGAAAAGTTTGCCAAATTAAAGAAAAAATCATAATAACTTACAAAAAAAGGGGCGCGCGTGCGCTCCTTATTTTTCCATTTTACGCCTTTTTATTGACATACCGTACTGCGCGTGATAAAATAATTATATTATAGAGTATTATATGCGCGCGCGTATAAAAAAACGGTTATATTAATTGATTTTACGTGTGGTTTATGGTATAGTATCCGTGCGACACAATTGAATATCGTAGTATGAAGTACCTGTATGCCAATAAGTACTTCGCTTTATCTCATACTACGGGAATTGTGTCGCAACAATGCGGAGTGTGCTTTTGGGTGCGTTCCGTAAAGGAGCGCACTTTTTTTATACAAAAACAAAGGAGACGGGCGGAATGGCGGTCTGGTCGGTTGTGCTGGCGGTTTTGGCTGCAGCGTTCATTTTAATACACGTTTTAATTCTGCCCAGAGTGTTTTTGCGCGCGGAACGCGGGCGGCTGCCCGTTACGGGACGGGGCGTGAAAAGCGTTGAAAGCGAAAGCGGACCTTCCATAGTTTACGAACCAGACCCCGAGACGGAGAAGTATATAAAACAGTACTCTCTTTCGGAGCGCGGCGGAAAAAAGTTTTTGCTGTGTAAAGTGGACGAAAAACTGAAATACATAAATTTTGACGTAGCCGCGTTCGACGGGGACGGCAACGCAGTGAAAATTTTCAACGTCAAAGAAATAATTACAAGACAGGGCTTTACGGAAGTTTGCGAACTGCCCGAAGAAACCGCGTACGCCACACTTACGGTAAACGAAGCGGACGGCAGAAAAAAGGGCGCGGGTTTACGCGGCGAAGTGAGCGCGAAAAACCTTGCCTGGTATCTTTCGCTAAGCGCTGTAGCGGATATAATTTGCGCGGTGTTCGCCAAAATTTGCATTACCAATATTTTCGGCGGCATTTACAGCGAAAGTTTTCTTCTATCGGGTATGGACTGGTTTTATACCATGCTCGCCGCTCTGGGAGTTGCGGCGATCAACGTTTTAACCGCCGCTATCTGCATAATGTGGAAGAGCGGAAAGTTAAAGGGGGGAAAGCGCAATGGACGGTTATAAAGTTATATCCAAGGGCGTTTACGTCCGCCCCCAGACAAAAGATTTTCCTTCCGTTACAAGTTTCATTTTTGCACGCTGCGACGGCAAAAAATATCTCCTTCTGAAACTTGACAACCCCCGCGCCGAAGCGGTGGGGGAAGTAAATATTCAGATTACTTTGCTGGACAGAAAGGGACGCGCTCTCAACGCGTTGCGCCTTTCTTCCGACAGGGGCGGCGAAGCGGGTTCGTCTTTCGCATTCGGCGAAAAAATAGAAGTCCCCGAAGAGTGCTGCGATTTTTCAGTAAAGGTTGAAAGCGCGGTTTACGGCGGTTATCTTTACGTCAACGGCAAAGACGGCGTTACGGCGGAGTACGAAGAGTACGTTAAGTTTGACCTTGACGCCGTTAAAACCGCTATGCGCGGCAGGACGAGAACGGTCGCGGCAAGGCGTATAGGCGCGCCTGTTTTGGCGGGCGTTCTGACTTTTCTGATGTTGGTCTGCGTTGCGCTCGTTACCTATTTCCAGCTGAAAGATTTTATGAAGAACGCCGTCGGCTTTACATATTCGGGGGTTGAATACGTCTTTGAAGACAGCGAAAAAACGCCCGGTTCGAATATTATAGTCACGGGTTACAGGGGCACTGGAACCAATGTGCGCATACCCGAAAAGATTGACGGTTACGTCGTTTCGGTAATAAAGGCTGGCGCGTTTAAAGGCAACGGAAAAATCAGACGCCTTAAATTGGAATGCAACGCGGTAATAGGCAAAGAAGCGTTTGCCGGATGCACGGCGCTGACTTCGGTTGAAGTTACGGGCGAAGGCGAAATTACGCCCGACGTCGGCGCATTCGGATACTGCCCCAGATTAAAGAGCGTAAAAATATATAAACAGATAAACTATTCGCAGTCGGTATCTATTTTCACGGGCGACCGCGCGGTTGAAGAACTGTACCTTCACAATTACGACGGCGAAAATTGCGGCAGGATAGCCTGGCTGTTCGGCGTTGAAATGCTGTCAGACAGCGCGCTGAAAAATCTTACCGTAGGCAAAGTAGGGGAAATAGGCGAAAGTTTCTGTTATAACTTTGTTAATCTCGAAAGCGTTGAAATAGCTTACATAGACTGCGAAACTTACGGCATAGGCGACTATGCTTTCGACCGTACAAACTTAAAGATGTTCAAATTTCCGCAGGGGCTGATATCCGTCGGGGAATGCGCGTTTTCTTCAACGCAGTTGTCCGACTTCAACGCCCCGCAACTTGAAAGATTAGAAGACTACGCTTTTCTGAACTGTTCGGGACTTAAAAACATTACCTTGCCCGAAAGCCTTAAAGTAATAAGCCGCGGCGCGTTCAGCGGATGCCAGAATCTGGAAAACGCGGAGTTCGAAGGTGAAGAGAATTTAGAGTATATAGGCGATTATGCTTTTGCGTACTGTGAAAATCTGAAACAGGCGCACATTCCCGACTGCGTGGATTTTATAGGTTTCCAGACGTTTGTCAGTTGCACGAATATGGAGATTTTGACCGTACCCTATATCGGGCAGGATTCAGCGCACGGCGATAACCTTAATTATTTGTTCGGCAGTGAAATAAATCTCAGAAGCGTGACGGTGACAAACGCGCAGTCTCTGGCGCGGCAAGCATTTTACGGTTGCGCTACAATTAAAGAAATAAACTTGAACGAAGGGCTGGAAGAGATAGGGGACTATGCCTTTTCGGGCTGTACGGGCGTTAAGAGCATAGTAATCCCTGCGAGCGTGACAATTGCCGGATACGGGATATTCGACGGTTGTTTCCGTCTTTACGAAGTATACAATTTAAGTCGCACGGAAATTCACTGCGATTATTCGCTTGCGGAATATTCGTCTTTGGAGCAGTCGGTAGAAAAGGCGACGGTTGACGGATATACCGCGGCGTTGTCGGGCGGCGGATTTTCAAAACCCGCGGGCTGGTATCTGATAGACTTTCCCGAAGAGAATGATTTAACCTTGCCGCAAATCATTGACGGCGTAACGGATTATACCGTAGCTGATTATCTTTTTTACTGCGAAAACATAACTTCGGTTACTCTGCCCGAAACCGTCGCGGGCATAGGCGAATGCGCGTTTTTCGGCTGCGGAGTTCTTTCGGAAGTAAATATTTCCGATAAGGCGCCGTTGCGGGAGATAAAGAGAGCGACTTTTTACGGTTGCGCTTCGCTTAAATCCTTTGCAATGCCCGTGATTACGGAGAAAATTGGCGACGAAGCGTTCTTTGGCTGCCGGCAGTTGAAGACCGTGGAGTTTTGCAACAATTTGACGGATATAGACGACTATGCGTTTTACGGCTGCGACGTTCTTGAAGAAATAAACATACCCAATGTAAGCGCGGTCACGGTGGGCGCGGGCGCGTTTAAAGGTTGTTCGTCCGTTAAAAGCGTGTATATAGCGGGCGGCGTGACCGAGTTGGGCGCGGAAGCGTTTGCCGATAATTATTCGCTTGAACGCGTTGATATTTCTTATGCAGAAGGCGCTTTGGGCGCGGAAGCGTTTAGCAATTGTTCTAATCTTTGCGAAATGAACGTTCCCATGGGTACCGTGCGGATAGAGGGATACGCGTTTGCGGGATGCAGGAAACTGGGTAAAGTCACTTTGCCTTCATCCCTTGAAGAAATAGGCGACCAAGCATTTTACGGCTGCACAAGATTGCGCGCCGTGGTGAATTACAGCAATCTGCGTATCGAAAAGGACGAAAATTACGGCGGCGTAGGCAGCGCAGCCGAGTTTATAGTCACAAGTTTTACGGACGCGCAATATCTTACTTACACCCAAGCCGACGGCGTAACGTTTTTGCGTTTCTATAACGAATGGGTTGCCGTGTGGTGCGACGACGGCGTAACTTCGCTCAATCTGAGCGCGTCCGCCGCAGGAGCGGAAACGCTGAGAGTAGGGGCGCACGCCTTTACGGAAAACGCCAGAATCAGATACGCGGATTTAAGCAGGGTTTATTCGGTAGGCAGTCAGGCGTTCTGTAATTGCACGGCTCTTGAAAAGGTTGTGTTCGACGGTACGCTTACGGCTTTGGACGAACAGGCTTTTATGTCCTGCGGCGGACTTACTTCAATCAATTTGCAGGATACTGCGCTTTCGCATATGGGCGTTGAAACGTTTTTCAACTGTTCCGCGCTGACTTTGGCGGCTTTGCCCGAAACGTTGGCGGAAATTCCCGAGCGGGCGTTTTATTACTGTTCTTCCCTTGCGGACGCGGTACTGCCGCGGTCGTTGGTTGCCGTCGGCGAAGACGCGTTTTACGGCTGCACGGCGCTTTTGCAGGTGCATAATTTAAGCAATCTTTCAATGAGCGCAGGAAGCGTTGCACACGGATATTGCGCTTTTTACGCGCTTCACGTTTTTAACGACAGTCAAAGCAAAATGACGTTTGCGGAAAAGAACGGTTATAAATTTGCCAACTACGGCGGCAACTGGTATCTGTACGCGTACTACGGTTACGAAATTTATAAAAACCTGCCCGAAAGTTTCACTTTTGAAAATTCGGCAATTTCATCTTACATACTCCGCCGCGATACGTTCGCTTCGGGCAGTTATCTTATAATACCCGCGTCGGTTACTGCAATAGAAAAAGACGGGATAGGTTTGCCGTCTACTATATTCTACCGCGGCACGCCTACGCAGTGGGCGACCGTACGCCCCGCAAGTCTTGGCAGCGCGACGGTGTTTTACTACTCTGAATGTATCCATTCCGAAGGCGAAAAACTATGGTCCTTTACCGTGAACGGCTCTCCGTCTACTTTGCCGACCGAACTTGTCTGGACGGAAACGGTAAAACCTACCTGCACCCAAAACGGCGAACGTACGGGCAAGTGTGATAAATGCGGCAGAACTTCGACCGAAGTTATTGAAAAGCTGTATCATTCCTGCGGACCCGACGGCAAGTGCGTAATTTGCGGAGAGCAGGGTGTGAGAGTAGAAGGGGAAGACGGAACGTACGGAAGTTATTCGCTGACGGTTAAAAATTTCAATTTCGACGGCAAAACTTTTAACTCGTCCAACACGAACTACGGCAGCTATGCAACCATTACGCTGACCGCAAAAGAAGATATGCAGGTATGTTTCGGTTGCCGCACAACGTCAAGCTCGTACGACGTTCTGACCGTAACCGCGGGCGGCAAAACGCTTGCGGAAGTATCTTCAAGCTATATGCAGGAATTCAAAACCGACCTTTTGAAGGGGCAGACTATTACGTTCAGCTATTATAAAAATTACTCATACTCAGGCGGCGGAGCCACAGTAGACTATTTTATAATTTTTGCATAGCGTTTACGTTCAGACACATTGCTTACGGGAGTTTTTATGATTAAAAACCGTGAAATAATTCAATCGATTCCGCCCGATAAAAAACTTGAAATGATTGCGGACGGCAATTGCCTTAACGGCGAAGGGCTTGCGTGCGGGGTGCCGCGCGTTGTTCCCGCTTCGCTTGAAGGCGTAAACGCCGCGTGCGGAGAAATTTATCCGTCCTTTCCGTTTCTTGCCGCAAGCTGGAATAAAGAGCTTGTTTCCGCAGTTGCGGGCGACTTATCGCTGTGCGCAAAAGCGCAGGGGGCAAATCTTTTGTTCACGCCCGAAGGCAAAACCAAAGGCAACCCGTATACTTCGGGCATTTCGGAAGACCCGCTTTACACCGCCGCGTTTTTATCGGATATAGTAAAGTCCGTAAAGGGCGCGGGGGCTACTCCCTGTATCCCCGGTTGCGCGCTGACCGACTGCGACGCGGATTATATGGATATATCCCCGTCCGCGCGGGCAATTTACGAATACGTTTTCAGTCCGCTCAACATATTTTCGGAGCATTACGGCAACGTATTTATGACTTCGTTCACGCGCCTTTCGGGCGGGTATGAAAAAGCGAATTGCACGGTCGTTTCACATATTTTGCATTCATTGGCAAGCGACGGCGGGTTTGTAATCTGTTCGGAAGCGGAACAGGACCTTTCGGCGGAGAGCGTTGCCGCGGGCAATGCCTTTGCATACAAAAGCGACCTGTCCGCGCTTAAATCCGCCGCGGATTCGGGAACGCTGAGCGCGGAACAAATAGACTGCGCGGTTGACAAAATAGTGGACTTTGCGCTGTACTGCAATATGGGCGCGGAAACGGAAAAGGGTGCGGAGTACGATACTCAAAGCCTTTCGTTACAGGCGGCGGAAGAGAGCATAGTGTTATTGAAAAACGACGGCGTGCTGCCTTTGAAAGGCGGCGAAAAACTGGGGATTATCGGTCAGCCCGCATTTGTCCCTGCCGCCGCTTCACAGGAAAACTTTTCGGATATCATTGCAAAAAAACCCGTAAATATCGTCGGCGCGGCGCAGGGCTATTCCCTTTCGGACGGACGGGACGACGCGCTTTTGAACGAAGCTAAGGAACTTGCGAAAAGGTGCGATACTGTATTATTGTTTCTCGGGCTTGACAGTCTCGGCGGACAGAACCTTTCTTCCGCCCGCAGGCTGAAACTTCCCGCAGACAGACTCGCGCTTATAGCCGCGCTGAAAGATACGGGCGTGAAAATAGTTGCGGTCTTAACGACTGCGGCAAGCGTGGACGTTTCGTTCGACGCAGGCGTTTCCGTATTGCTGACCGCGCCGTTATCCTGCGCGCGCGGCAGTGAAGCGCTGATAAATATTCTGTACGGCAAAAGCCCTTGCGGAAAACTTGCAGACACTCTCTACGCGGACACGGACAAGTATTTTAGCAAGATTAAGTGCGACAGGGACGGCGGCAGGCAAAAGACAGGCGTGTTTATGGGTTACAGGTACTATACAACCGCGGGCATTGCGGTTAAGTATCCTTTCGGACACGGGTTAAGTTATACGACTTTCGCCTATTCCGCTTTTTCCGTACGGGACGGTCAGGTCTTCGTCACGGTTAAAAATACGGGCGGTTGCGACGGTAGCGAAACGGTGCAACTGTACACTGGCAAGCCCGATTCGGCAATAATACGTCCCGTGAGAGAGCTTAAAAGTTTTATAAAAGTGTTTTTGCGCGCGGGTGAAGAGAAGACCCTGTGCTTCCGCATAACTCCGGAAAAGCTGACGGTTTACAGTGAAGAGATTGGCAAAAACGTAATTGAAGGGGGAACTTACAACGTGTATCTGGGCAGTTCGGTAAACGATATAAAATTTGCGGGGAAGGTGAGCGTTCTCGGCGCAAATTTAAAGAGCGACGGCAAAAAACTTTGCGACTATATCCCCACCGTTTCAAACGTGGTGGAAGGCGGCTATACCCTTGCGCCCGTGCAGAAAGCCGTACCCGAAGGCAAGCAGCTTAAATTTGCGGGGCTTATACTCATGCTGGTCGCGGTACTGGGGGCTATCGCTTTTTCAATACCGCTTCTGGTGCGCGTTATGTCTTTCGCGTCGGTTGCGGCTATAGCTATTCTTACGTTAATTATTCTGGTATTTATCGCGGCGACGGTTTTGCTGGTTGTCGGATGCGTTCAGGTAAAGGCGGCTAAAAGCCGTTCGCCGAAGGTATACCCGCAGCGACCCGAAACGGTTAAAGCGGAAGACGATTCTCTTGACAGCCTGTTCGAGCAGGAGTTCGGCGGACAGCCCGAAACTCCGCAGAAGGACACGGACGACGGCGGGGACGGACGGGACGCTTTAAAATATCTTGAAGACGGCGTTGATTTCCCGACCGCCGTGCAAAATCTTTGCACGTTTTTCGCCGAGCGCGGTATTAACATAAAATCAGACGCGGCGCGTAAAATACTGGCTGCGTTCGCGTCATCGAGAGTTATACTTTTAAAGAACGCAAACCCTGCGCTGAACAACGAATTTCTGAAATTGCTATGCTCTTTCTTCGGCGTGGAATGCACGATTGAAAATTATGAAAAGTGCGACGGCGCGGAAGAGTTTCTGAATTTGGGCGGCGGTAGCGTTTTAAACGCAATTAAATATGCGGCGGAAGTAAAGCAGTGCGTTTTGCCCGTCTGTTTTGAAAACGCGGATATCGCGGACATAGGCGGGGCGCTTTTACCCTTTGAAAGTTATTTTAAAAATCCCGAAGCGGAAAGAAGTATTGCTTGCGGCGGCGAAATTAAACTTTCGCACAATATCTGGTTTGTCTTTGCCCTTTCTGAAAAATCAAATCTTGCGGACGCGGATATATATACGTCCGAACTTGCCTGCGTTCTGGACTTAGACATTGCCCCTACGAAGGAAAAGGAAGAAAAGACCGAGATTGTTACGCTGAATTATTACAAACTTGAAAAACTTTCGCAGGACGCAAAAAGGGCGTTCAGCCTTGACGAAGAAAGCGGTTGGAAAAAAATAGATAAACTCGAAAAATTCATTTGCTCGCACACCCCTTTTGCAATAGGCAATAAAACGTGGCAGTCGGTTGAAAAGTTCGTTTCGGCATACATTGCTTGCGGCGGCGAAGAGCGCGACGCGCTTGACGGCGTTACGGCTGCAAAACTTATGATTATGGCGTGCGCGAATCTGAACGGAAAGCTGAAGAACGGCGAAAGTATTTTGTCCGCGGTTGAAGAGATATTCGGGGATACACGTATGCCCGAAACCAAGAAAATTCTGAAATATCAGGGCGCAGCCGCGGCAAGGAGAACGCGAAATGCGGGGATGTAACTTTTGGTCTGCGCTGACTTCGGGCTATGCCATTCTGGTGTATGCGATTATTCTTCTGCTGATTGTGGGCGCGATAATTATTTCAATAATACTCGGCGAAACAAAACCGCCCGAAGTTCTCCGTCTGAAAGACGGCGCGGCAACCGCCGACTCGGAAGAAAAGCGGGAAGAGAAGGGGATAAGGTTTGACGGACTTAGCAAATTAGACGAAAATAAACTCAGTCTTGCGCGGGCAGATTACGACGAGAGCGCAACGCTGCGTGGTTTGTGCAACGGGTTCAGGAACTTTGCGGCGCACGAGCTGAAACTGTATTACAGCGAAGCGGATATCCGTAGGTTTATATCGGGCATAGCGGTATCGCATATTCTGATATTGCAGGGCATGTCGGGTACGGGCAAGACTTCGCTTGCGTACGCGTTGGGCGAGTACTTAGACAACCCGTCGACGGTAATCCCCGTCCAGCCAATGTGGAAAGAACGCACTGATTTAATAGGCTATTTCAACGAATTTACCAAACGCTTCAACGAGACGGATTTACTTAAAAAGATGTACGAAGCGAATTACAGCAGGGACATATACGTAACGGTACTGGACGAAATGAACATAGCGAGAGTGGAGTACTACTTTGCAGAGTTTTTGTCGCTGCTGGAATTGCCCGACGCGGATAAACGCCAGCTGAGCGTAGTGACTGACGAGTGGGAGCGCGACCCTGCGCAACTGCACGGCGGGCATATAAAACTTCCTGAGAATATGTGGTTTATAGGCACGGCGAACAACGACGACTCTACGTTTGCCATATCTGATAAAGTGTATGACAGGGCAATGGTAATGGACCTTGAAACGAAGGCTGAACCGTTTGCGGCGGAACAGACGGAGCGTTTGCATATAACGTATGACAAGTTCGAAGAGTTGGTGAAAGCGGCGCAGGGCGAGTACTGCCTGACGGAGCGTAACAGACGGCGGCTGAAAGAGC
>CAOMHR010000022.1 GCA_948482865.1 Christensenellaceae bacterium | reverse complement strand
GGATACGATCGGGGCGGCAGCCGTTCGGCTGCCGCCCCGTTTTTGTTTGCAACGTGACTGTATTGCCATTTAATAACAGCTTTAATTGGCGGCTTACGGCATACAATCGGCTTGACATAGCGCAGGCTTTATTATATAATTATTCTACTTTTTTCTGTTGGAGAGAATATGGAAAAACAAAACGAAGCGGAATACAAAGAGCTGTTATTCCTGAACAGACGCCTGCTGATACATACCGAAATGGTAAACACTTTCAAAGATAACGTAAAGGCGTTAAAGTGTTGTGAAAAACTTATCAAAATAGAACTGGTTTCTTTAAAGAAGTCTAAAACCCCCGTTTCCGACGAAGAGCTTAACGCTCTCATCTGGCGCTACACCGATTTTAAGAATATAGTAAAGCGGTTGAGAAAGACCAACGACGCAAGCGTATACGGTAAAGCGGCGGCGGATCTCGATTGCCTTATTGAAAAGACCGCCAAAGAAATTTCCGATCTGGAAGAAAATCTTATGTTCCGCCCCGACGAAAACGAAGACGGCGCGGAAGGCGTTGCGGACGCAAAAGAATTTGTTTCGCAGCTTGCCGCGGCGGCAAAAGAAGTTGCTGAAAAGGTAACCGACGGCGCAAAGAAAGTTGGCAGCGCGGTCGGCAGTCAGGTAGAAAAACTAAAAAAAATGTTGGCCGGCGACGAAAACTGCGAATAGCGATTGCGTACGCCGGCGGCGTCAGTAACTGTGTTTATCAGATAGGCTTTACCAAAGGTCTGCTTAATTACATATCGCGCGACGAAATAGTTACGGTTTCGGGCGCGTCGGGCGGCATTTTTACCGCCTATGCGCTTTCTGCGGACAAGCTGGACTTGGTTGAAAGGCTGTACAGAAAAATAGATATATCCAAAAAGGCGGAGCTTTTCTGGCAGGTATTTGCAAAAGATCTTTTGTCAAAATATCTGAACACCATGCTGTCCCCTGCGGACAAACTTACAATACCCGTGGTGTTTCCGGTCTGTTATATTCCGCTTATCACGCGATACTACTGGATAAACGGTCCTTACAACCGTTTGTGGAAGCGGTATATGAACGCGGCAACGACCTATCCGTTTTTAAGATTGGTTCCTTCGTTCATTAAGGGTAAAATGGCGATTGACGGCGGCGCGGTGGACTGCATACCGCTGTATCCGCTTTTAAAAAAGGAAACGCCCTTCGGCGCGGCGGAAGAACCAGACGTTATTTTAGTGCTTCATTTCGACGCAAGGTACGATTACCGCAAAACCTTTAAAACGGACATTCCCGTGCTCGATTTGGACGTTTCTTACTGCAACGAATTTTCAAAAGCACACTACGATTTTTCGGGAGAAGAAATGGAGCGTCGTCTGCAAAAATCTTACGAATACGGTAAAAGCGTAGGAAGACGGCTCTTTTCGGAAGATAAGACAAGGGAACAGATGCAAGCCGCCGTTAACGAAATTTTTATTGAAGAACACGCGGCAAGGCAGCAGTCCTTTTCAATAGACCGTCTTGTAACTATCTTAAACGTAATAAGCAAGGCGTTCAGGCGCGACACAAACTGTATGAAAAAATTATTTTAAAACCGCACTCAGCCGTGCGGTTTTAATTTTGCGCGACGGAAACCCGATTGACAAAAATCGTCGCAGATGATAAAATAATAAGCAGTGGTATAAATGCGGAATCAAACATACTATATAATTTGAAGTAAATTTTTCAGGTGGCGCAATGTTAAACGAAAAAAACGTAAATTTAGGCAAAGTACGCTCGGCTATACGAGAGTTGTTCGAATACGGAAAAAAACGCAAGGCGGAAATAGGTGAAGACAAGGTTTTTGATTTTTCGCTCGGTAACCCCAGCGTTCCCGTCCCTGCCGAAGTGACGAAAATTCTTACCGGACTTATAAACGGCGGCGACCCCGTAGCATTGCACGGCTATACTTCGGCGCCCGGCGATTACAGCGTGAGAAAGACGCTTGCCGATTACACCAATTCGCAGTTCGGCACAAATCTTACCGCCGATTGCTTTTATATGACCTGCGGGGCTTCTGCGTCCCTTACCGCAACATTAAACGCGCTTTTAAACGAAGGGGAAGAAGTGCTTACCCTTGTTCCCTGTTTTCCCGAATATAAGGTTTTTTGCGAACACGCAGGCGGCAAATTCGTCGCGGTTGACACTCGGGAAGACGATATGCAGATGGATCTTGAAAAAATACGTCAAGCCCTTAGCGACAAGACGAAGGCGGTCTTAATAAACTCGCCCAACAATCCCAGCGGCGTTGTATACAGCGAACAGTCAATAAAGGAACTTGCAAAAATTTTAAACGATTTTTCTGAAAAACGCGGCAGTCCCGTCTATCTCATTTCAGACGAGCCTTACAGGGAACTTGTTTACGACGACAGCATAAAAGTGCCTTACGTTATGAACTATTACGACAGAAGCATAGTTTGTTATTCGTATTCCAAGAGTTTGTCTTTGCCGGGCGAAAGAATAGGGTACATAGCCGTAAACAATAAAATGGAAGAGTGGCAGGAAGTGTTTGCGGGCATATGCGGCGCGGGCAGGGCGCTGGGTTTTGTTTGCGCGCCCAACCTGTTCCAGCAATTGGTCGCAAAAACTTGCGGAGTGACTTCCGATATATCTGTTTACAAACGCAACCGCGACAGGCTTTGCGCCGCGCTTTCGGATTACGGCTTTAAAGTTGTTAAGCCGGACGGCGCGTTTTACCTGTTCGTCAAATCGCCAGAACCCGACGCAAACGCATTTGCGGAGCGCGCTAAAAGTTACGAGCTGCTGATAGTCCCCGGCGACAGCTTCGGTCGTAAAGGCTACGCCAGAATAAGCTACTGCGTTGCGCCCGATATGATAGAGCGGTCGTTGCTAGCGTTTAAAGCGCTTGCAGAAAGTTATAAGTAAATTAATCAAGGGCGGCACGCTGTAAAGCGTGCCGCCCTTAACAGGTAGTGGTAACCGAGAGATACCGTTTGACAGCATTATATATGAGAATACTCATATTGTCAATGAGTTTACTCATATATTGTTAAAATTTTTTTATGATAATTTCTAACCGTATTAAAGAGTTAAGAACTGAATTCGGAATTACCCAAAGCGAGTTGGCTAAACAGGTCGGGTGCAGTCAGTCTATGATTGTGCGATGGGAAAAGGGTGAGTGCGAACCTACGGCTTCCGCCATTTTAAGGCTTTCGTTCGCGTTGAAATGCTCTTGCGATTATCTGCTGGGAAAGTCCGACTATTGAACTTACCGTCCGAATAATTTGACTTATCGGTTAAATTATCTTACAATATTATAAAATATTTTACGATTTTATAAAAGCAACAAAGGGCAAAACAAAATGATAATTCTGGGACTCGACCCCGGTCTTGCGACAATGGGCTACGGCGTAGTCGAAAAATTGAAAAACGACAACACCGTCGCCGTGGATTACGGCGTGGTTCTTACGCCCAAGGACGAAAGTCTGCCCGTCCGCCTTGCAATGCTTGAAGAAGGTATAAACAAAATATTGACGAAGTACAAGCCCGAAGAAATTGCCGTGGAAGAGTTGTTCTTTTCAAAAAACATTACCACTGGTATACCGGTCGCCCACGCAAGGGGGGTAATGCTTCTGACCTGTATAAAGTACTGCGGCAGGCTGTACGAGTACACGCCGAACCAGATAAAACAGTCCCTGACGGGTTACGGCAAGGCGGATAAAATCCAGATGCAGCACGTCGTAACTTCGCTTTTGAATCTGCAAAAAATTCCCCGTCCGGACGACGCGGCGGACGCGCTTGCCGTTGCTTTATGCCACGCGCACACGTCGCGGTTCGGAAAACTTTTCGGTATAAGGTAAAAATATGATAGGATATTTAAAAGGTAAAATTAAATCGCTTACGCCCGAGTGCGCGCTGATTGAAACGGCGGGCGGCATAGGCTTTGAAGTGAACTGTTCGGGTTCGGCTTTTTCTATGCTTGCAGGCAAGATTGAAGGCGAGCTTTACACGTATATGCAGGTCAGCGAAAACGGGACCGCTCTGTACGGATTTTCTTCTACGGAAGAAAAAAATATGTTTTTAAAACTCATTTCCGTATCGGGCGTAGGACCGAAAATGGGCATTGCGGTTCTTTCCGGGCTGTCGTCCGGCGAGCTTGCTGCGGCAATCGCAACGTCGGACGTGAAAAGGCTTTCCGCCGTTAAAGGACTCGGTAAAAAGACGGCGGAGCGCATAATTTTGGAACTGCGTGAAAAAGTTTCGTTAAACGCTTCCGTTGCCGAAGGCGGCGCGGTTCTTCCGCCTGTGACAAGCGGAGACGAAGACGCGGTTGTAGCGCTTATGACTCTCGGTTTCAGCCGTTCGGAGAGCGAAAAGGCAATTTCAAACGCACGGGCGAAGGGTGCGGCTACGGTTGAAGATATAATCATGCTTGCGCTTAAAGGAATGTAAAAATGTTTTTTGACGACGAAGAAGATTTTGAAGGGGAAGACAGGCTTGTAAAAAGCACCAAGGGCGAATATGACGCGGAAGAAAACGTTTTGCGCCCCAAGACGCTTGACGGGTACGTCGGTCAGACCAAAGTCAAAGAAAATTTAAAAGTATATATGGCGGCGGCGAAAGCGCGCGGCGAAGTGTTGGAACACGTTCTTTTATACGGTGCGCCCGGTCTCGGTAAAACCACGCTTGCTCATATTATTTCGGGTGAAATGGGCGGTCAGCTGAAAATGACTTCCGCGCCCGCGATAGAGCGCAGCGGCGACCTTGCCGCAATACTCACCAACCTGAACGACGGAGACGTTTTGTTCATTGACGAGATACACCGCCTTAACCACAGCGTTGAAGAAATTTTGTATTCCGCAATGGAAGATTACGCGCTTGATATCATAGTCGGAAAGGGACCCAGCGCAAGAAACATAAGGTTTTCTCTCAAAAAATTCACTTTACTCGGCGCAACCACACGCGCGGGTATGATTGCAAATCCCCTGCGCGACAGGTTCGGCATAATCTGCCGTCTTGAAATGTACACGCCGGACGAGTTGAAAGAAATAGTTCTGCGCAGCGCCCGCACACTGGGCATTGCAATAGACGCGGAAGCGGCAGCTGAAGTTGCACGCCGTTCGCGCGGAACTCCGCGTATCGCCAACAGGCTTTTAAAGCGTGTGCGCGATTTTTCGACAATAAAGGGCAACGCGTCTGTAACCGTTGGCGACGCAAAGTTTGCGCTCGGCAAAATGGAAATAGACGGTTTGGGTCTTGACGAAGTGGACAGAAGCCTTTTGCGCGCAATGATTGACAAATTCGACGGCAAACCTGTGGGGCTTGAAACTCTCGCCGCGACTATAAACGAAGACGCGGGCACGATAGAAGACGTTTACGAACCCTATCTTTTACAGCTCGGATTTATTGCCCGTACTCCGCGCGGCAGAATGATACTGCGCGGCGGATACGAACATCTCGGCTATAAAATGAGCGAAAAACAGCGCGAACAGGTAAGTATGTTCGACAAAGATTTAAAAGACTGATATGCAGTATAAAAAGAGCGATTTTTATTACGACCTGCCCGAAGAACTGATTGCACAGTGCCCTGCCGAGCCGCGAGACTCGTCGCGGCTTCTGGTATATGACAGGGATTCGGACAGAGTGGAACATAAAATTTTCAAAGATATAACCGGATATCTGAAAAAGGGCGACGTGCTTGTGGTAAACAATACAAAAGTGTTGCCTGCCCGTCTTTACGCGCATACCGAAAACGGCGGCGCGGTGGAAGTACTGCTTTTAAAGCGGCTTGAAAAAGATATCTGGGAAGTGCTTGTAAAACCCGGAAAAAAATGTTCCGTCGGCAAAAGACTTATAATTTCAGACAATTTATCGCTTACGGTTGAAGGCATAACCGACAGCGGCGAGCGCATAGTCAGATTTTATTACGACGGCGTATTCGAAGAAATTTTAGACAAGGCGGGGTCAATGCCGCTGCCGCCCTATATAAAGAGCAAACTCAAAGATAAAAACCGTTACCAGACTGTATATGCCAAACGCGACGGTTCGGCGGCGGCGCCTACGGCGGGGCTCCATTTTACTCCCGCGCTTTTGCAGGGCTTAAAAGATAAAGGCGTTGAAATTGCCGAAGTTCTGTTGCACGTAGGTTTAGGTACGTTCCGTCCAGTAAAAGAAGATATAATCACAGACCATAAAATGCACTCTGAATATTTCGAAGTGGGAGCGGACGCGGCGGAAACCGTAAACCGCGCCAAACGCGAAGGAAGAAGGGTGATGGCGGTAGGCACAACGTCGGTAAGAACGCTTGAAAGCGTAGCCGACGAAAACGGATTTTTAAAACCTTGCAGCGGGAACACGGAAATTTTTATTTACCCGCCCTACAAATTCAAGTGCGTGGATGCGCTGGTAACGAATTTTCATTTGCCCGAAAGCACTCTGCTTATGCTTGTGGCGGCGCTTTGCGGCAGGGAAAAGATACTTGAACTTTATAAAACCGCCGTAAATGAAAAATACCGCTTTTTCTCTTTCGGCGACGCAATGCTTATCTTATAAGCGGCGCATCTCTTTGTCGCGCTTCGCTTTTTATCGGGTCATGTACATCTGTGTACGCTTCCATCAAAAAAGTTCGCGCTTCTCGACCTGCTTGCTTCTAAGTCAAGCAATCCTGTTTTTAGTGCAAATGCGGGACGCGATGATGATTTTATAATAAAACATATCAAAAGAATTATGAGTAAATTTTTTTCATACGAACTTCAACATATAGATAAGTACACGGGCGCGCGGGCGGGCGTTTTTCATACTCCGCACGGCGACGTTTTAACTCCCGTATATATGCCCGTGGGAACGCAGGCGACCGTAAAGGGTATGCTTCCGCGCGATTTAAAGGAAACGGGCGCAAGCATAATACTTTCAAACACTTATCATTTGTACGTGCGCCCCGGCGACGAACTTGTCAAAAAGGCGGGCGGGCTTCATAAGTTTATGAACTGGGACGGACCCATTCTAACCGACAGCGGTGGCTTTCAGGTTTTTTCTCTGACGAAACTGAATAAAATCAGGGACGAAGGAGTGTGTTTCAATTCCCACGTAGACGGTGCAAAGCATATGTTCACGCCCGAAAAAGTTATGTCCATACAGGAAAATCTGGGCGCGGATATTTTAATGCAGTTCGACCAGTGCAGCGCCTACGGTTTTAACCGCAGACAGGCTGAAGAAGCAATGGAGCGGACAAGCCGCTGGCTGAACCGCTGTCTTGACGCCAAAACGCGCGAAGACCAGGCGCTGTTTCCCATAATACAGGGCAACTTTTATAGCGATTTGCGGCTTGAAAGTCTTAAAAGGGCAAAACCGCACGCGGTGGACGGAATTGCAATAGGCGGGCTTTCCGTCGGCGAACCCAAGAAACTGATGTATGAAATGCTCGACGTTCTCCGCCCCGGACTTCCCGAAGGAGTCCCCAGATACCTGATGGGCGTGGGCAGTCCCGACTGCCTTATAGAAGGCGTGCGTCGCGGCGTGGATATGTTCGATTGCGTTCTTGCAACGAGAATTGCCCGCAACGGCACAGCGTTTACTTCCAACGGTAAAGTGGTAGTGAGAAACGGCGCTTTTCGCGAAGATTTTTCTCCGCTGGATAATAATTGCGAGTGTTATTGCTGTAAAAATTACAGTAAAGCATATTTAAGGCATCTGAACAACGTCGGCGAAATGCTGTCCGCAATGCTTTTGAGTATGCACAACATAACGTTCCTGCAAAAACTGATGCGCGACATGCGCGAAGCGATTTTTGCTGACAGCTTTAACGATTTTGCGGAAAAATTTTACGACGGATACGGTTCGCGCGAGTAAATTAAAGTGAAAGTTTTGTGCAATATTTTCCGCAAGGCTTTAAAATGCTTGCAAATTGGCGATAAAAATATTATAGTTAAAAAGTAAATAAAAATTGGAGATAAAAAAATGTTAAATTCGTTGCTCGCAACTCCCAATTACGTCACCTGGATAATTTTCGGCGTTCTGATAGTTGCAATAATAGGTTTGTTTATTTTCTCGTCCCGTCGCCGCAAAAAGCAGGAAAAGGACGCGCAGGACTTAATTAACGCCGTTCAGCCCGGCAACAAAGTAAAGACCATAGGCGGTATTTGCGGAATAGTTGTCGAAGTGGATAACGAAGAGCAGACTTTCGTGCTTGAAACCGGTACGGAAAAGTCGGGTAAATGTTTTATAAAGTTTGACAGACAGGCTATTTATCAGACCGACGCCGCGGTAGTTAAAAAGACGGACGAAAAATCTGCCGATACCACGGAAGAAATAGTTGAACCCGCTGCCGAAGTTGCCGCGGAAGAAACTACCGCAGAAACGGTTGCCGTTCCCGCAGAACCTGCGGAAACCGAAGCAAAAGTTGAAGAAAAGCCCGCGAAAAAGGCTTCTTCCAAAACCAAAAAAGCTGATAAAGAATAATAAGTAAAACCTTCGCATACATTTAAAGCGGAGGTTTTTATTTATGAAAAAGCACGTGTTTCAGGTAATTAAAGCAACTTCGGCGGCAGTGATAATTTCATTGGTGTTCGTGTTGGTATTCACCGTTATAATCCAGTTCTGTTCCCTGTCGCCGTCGGTAATCAAGCCGGTTAACCAGGTATTTAAAATTCTTTCCGTAGTCGCGGGCGGACTTATCTTTATCCGCGGCGAAAAGGGCTGGTTAAAGGGCATAATTTACGGACTTGCCGCAGTTTTGATTACATACTTCTTATACGCCGCAATTGCGCGTTCTCTTACAATAAGCTGGACCTTTGCAATTGAAATTTTGTTCGGCGCGGTTGCGGGGGCAATTACGGGCATAATTGCGGTCAACGTAAAAAAATCCGCCTGAATTTCCGCCACGTCGCATAAATAAGGGTTTGCGGTGCGGTCGGCGCAAATACATTGTTCAAAACACTTGATTTTTTTCAAAGGGTATTCTATAATTAATTTAATTAATTCAAGACATATACTTTAAAGGAGATTTTCAAGATGATTAAGACTATATCCACCCCTGCCGAAAAAAAGGTTACGGGTTGCGGCGAATGCAGAAGCACCTGCCAGTCCGCTTGCAAAACAAGCTGCACGGTAGGCAACCAAAGCTGTGAAAGAATTACAAGAGAACAGAATCCCGAAAAGAATAAATAAATTTAAACCCATTAAGGAGCAGATGTTGTCTGCTCCTTAAATTTAATTTATATGATACACGTATTTAATTATAAAGATAAAAATTACATATACGACTCGGGCAGCGGAAGTCTGCACGAATGCGACGAAAAAACAGCCGCTTATTTAAAGGGTAATACCGCAAATCTTTCCGCAGCCGAAATTTCGGAAATAGAGAATGATATTGCGCAATTAAAGGAAAAGGGACTTTTGTATAAAGAAGAAGTAAAGACTTATCCTTTAAAGTCAAATGAAGTAAAGGCGCTCTGTCTGCATATTTGCCACGACTGCAATTTAAGGTGCCGTTACTGTTTCGCGGATGAAGGCGCGTATCATTCCGCGCGTGAGTTTATGAGCGAAGAAACGGCGAAAACGGCGATAGATTTTCTCATAAAAAACAGCGGCAACAGAAAAGTTCTTGAAGTGGACTTTTTCGGCGGCGAGCCTTTGATGTGCTTGCAGACTATAAAAAATGTAGTCGCTTACGCCCGTGCGGAAGGCGAAAAGGCGGGTAAAAAGTTTTTATTCACAACTACCACAAACGCGCTTTTGCTTGACGACGACGCAATAGACTTTTTCAACCGCGAAATGGAAAACGTGGTGCTTTCTTTAGACGGCAGAAAGGAAGTACACGACGCTATCCGTAAAACCAAAAACGGTAAGGGCAGTTTCGATTACGTTATTGAAAACGTTAAAAAATTCGTCCGTTCGCGCGGCGATAAAAGTTACTACGTCCGCGGTACGTTTACGGCAAAAAATCTCGACTTTTCAAAGGACGTTATTTTCCTTGCGGAAAACGGTTTTGACAGTATTTCAATGGAACCCGTCGTCACCGACATTGACGATTTGCAGATAAAGGAAGAGCATCTTCCCCGCGTCTGCGAAGAGTACGAAGTATTGTGCGACAAGTATCTTGAAAAGTACGAAAAGGGTCAGGGCTTCAACTTTTTCCACTTCAATATCGATCTGGAAGGGGGCGTATGCCTACAAAAACGAGTTTCGGCGTGCGGCGCTGGTAACGAATATTTTTCGGTTGTTCCGAGCGGCGATATTTACCCCTGCCACCAATTTGCGGGCGACAAGGATTTTTTAATGGGCAACGTCTTCGATGGCGTTCTTAATAAACAAATCAGGGAAAAATTCGCGCAGTCATGCCTGTTTACGAGAAAGCAGTGCGGCGACTGTTTTGCAAAATTTATATGCAGCGGCGGTTGCAGCGCGAACAATTATCATTTTACGGGAGATATGAATACACCGTATCCCGTCACCTGCGCAATGATGAAAAAGCGTATAGAGTGCGGAATGCATTCGCTTTCGCGCAAAAAAGAGCTTAAAGATTAAATAATACGGCAAAAATCCGTACGGTTTTAAAATACTTTGGTTACGGATAAAAAAATTGCCGATAAATAATTAAAACAATTGACTGACGATTAATTTTTTACTATAATAGAATAGTTAAATAATCGATAAGTGTTTAGGAGTTAACAGATGGGCAAAATCAAATCGGCGATAATAACGGCGATATTACTTGCCGCAATCCTGGTTCTTGGGTTTTTTGCCACCGTGTCGTGCGCGGTGCCCAATTCCAACGGCGTAAAAAGATATAATTCTTTTATAAGCAGTATTCGTCTCGGCGCAGACCTTACGGGGGAAGCTACGACCGTTTTGTATCCCGAAGGAGTAATTTCGGCTGCGGACTATTTCGAAGGTCTGCCCGCTTTACCCGTTGAAGGTGAAGACGGTTATGCGGACAAGCTGGAAAAGTACGAAAAATATACGGGCAAATACGTGCAGCGCGGAAGCGTTTACGTTGAAAAAGACCTTCTTGAAGACGAAGAAAACAATCTTTCGGACAAGGTGAAAAAGGACGTTGAAGTTCTTTCCGCCCGTTTTGACAGAAAGGGTTATTCAAGTTATTCGCTGTCCGTTCAGGACGACTATACGATACGCATAGCCGTTCCCACCAATTTTTCGTATTCGGCGTATAAGCAGAACAACGCAACGGCACGCTCTGACGAAACGGCTAAAATAAGCCGTACAATACAGTATCTTTCCACCAGCGGCGAACTTTCGGTAAGCAGTGAAAAACACAGCATTCCCGCAAAGGACACGGCGGCTGATTACTTCAAGAGTTTTACAAAATATTCGGCTGCAAACAACTATGCCGTCAAGATAAGACTTACCGCAGAAGGTAAAAAGGGTATAGGTAAACTGACTTCGGATATGATGGCGGACGAAGAAACCGCGCTCAACTTCTACGTTGGCGAAACCCAGCTTCTGTCGCTCACCATATCGGAAGCTATAACGGGAAACAGCTTCTATATCAGCGTAAACGACGCTTCCTATGCGGAAGATTATTCTATAATTTTAAATTCGGCGGCTAACGGCGAAGTTTTAAATCTGGATTACGGCGTTTCCGATTCGCTTAAAATCAACTACGGTTCCGCGACTCTCGGCGACAATGCGGCGATATATCTGTTTGTGTCACTGCTTGTTCTCTTCGCGGGCGCGATAGTATTCTCTATTGTTAAATACAGGAAGCTGGGGCTTGTCAACGCAATTATGATTTTAATCTATGCGCTTGTAATTATAACTTCCGTGCTTCTTATCGAAATACAACTCACCGTCGCGGGCGCGTTCATGATAATTTTGGGGCTTGCGCTTCTGTGCGGTTCTAACTTCGCGGCGTTCGAAGCTATCCGCGGCGAAACCAAGCGCGGCAAAACTATGCGCGCGGCTATCAAAGCGGGCTACCGTTCAAGACTTACGGCGATATTGGATCTGCACGTGGTATTGGTGCTTGTTTCGCTAATGACAACGTTAATTTGTATGTTTACCTGTGCGGGTGAAATTTTTGCTTGCGCATTCATATTCTTCATTGCGTCGGTTGCTTCGTACATCCTGTACTGGTTTACAAGATTTATGTGGTACGTTTTGTCGTCGTCCGCAAAAGATAAGTTCGCTTTCTGCGGCTTCAAAAGGGAGGTACCCGTAGATGACTAATTTAAAAATTTCTGCAAAAATGCACATTATGATTATCGTTTCTGCGGTAATTATTGCGCTCGGTATAGCGGTCGGTTGCGTATGTCATTTTGTGGCGGACGGCTACTTCAATTACAGCGGCGAATACAAAAGCTATCAAAGCGTAACCGTGTCTTACGTTGTTCTCGATTTCGGTAAGGACGACGAGCTGCGCGACCTTTGCGACGAAGAGTTTAAAAACAACGGCGTAAAATATTACAATTACTCCAAAGCTACCGACGGCGGCGAGCTGACTTTCAAATTTTCCGAAAACAGCGATACAGCAAAAATACAGGCTGCCGTTGAAGCCATAAACGCTAAGTTGAAGGACGAAAGCGCGGATATGACGGGGCTCAGTTCTGCGGTTTACCATACGGTGAAAACAGGACTCGGCGGCGCAAACGTAATCATTTACGGCTCTGTCGCGCTTGCGGCTTCGGTAGTGTTGCAGTTCATTTACTTTGCAATCAGGTATAAACTTACAATGGCGCTGTCTGCGTTGCTTGCCGATGTTCACAATCTTGCAATTTTTGTGTGCCTTTTGTCGCTTTGCCGCATACCCGTGTCTTCCACGGTGATAGTATTTGCTACGCTCAACGTGCTTATGACTATGATAGGTTGTGCTTTCCTGTTTGACAGGGCACGGAAAAATATAAAGGACGAGCAGTTTGCAAAGCTTACTAACTTCGAACAGGTTGACTTGTGCGCAAAACAAAGTCTTGTAAGTATTTGCGTTGCGTCCGTGTGCGTTGCGGCTGTAGCAGCGATACTTTTCGTACTTATGTCTATAAGCGCACTGTCGGTAATCCAAATTGCAATTCCTGTGCTTCTGGGATTGGTAAGCGCAATATCGTGCGTGTACGGAACGTTGTTCTTCACTCCGGCGGTATATTCCCGCTTTAAACGCATAGGAGAAAATTTTAAAGAAACACGCAAAATATCAAAAAAGTTTTAAAGAAATTTAAAGGCGGGTAACACCCGCCTTTTGTCTATTAAGGTATGAAAAGAGTATTATCCGAACGCGAATTTTCGGCGGAACAACTTAATAACATAAAGTCGCTTGCCGCCGAAGTCGGTCTTTTGGAAGATACGGTTGCAATCCTGTACGGTCGCGGAATCGACGACAGGCAAAAGATTGAAGCGTTTATAAAACCTTCGCGCGGACACTTTATTTCCCCATTTAAAATGCAGGGTATGAAGGAAGCGGTAGAACTGATTACAAGGGCGCGCGACGAAGACTGGGCGGTCGTTGTTTACGGCGACTATGACGCCGACGGAATTTGCGCGGCAACTATAATGAGCGCCGCTTTGCGCGATTTCGGCATAGAGCCTATCGTGTACGTTCCCGAGCGCCGCGAAGGTTACGGAATAACCAGAGCCGCCGTTGACGCCATTTTCGAAGAAGAGTTTCCCCAGCTTTTTATTACGGTTGACTGCGGAATTTCCTGCGCGGAAGAAGTGGAGTATATCAAGGAACAGGGCGCGGAAGTTATAGTAACCGACCACCACGAACTGCCCGAAAACGTACCCGACTGCATATGTATCAACCCCAAGTTTAACGACGGTTATATTTACGACAATCTCTGCGGCGCAGGCGTTGCGCTGAAAGTCGCCGTTGCGTTAAACGGAGAAGACGCGTATAAATATCTCGATTTTGCCGCAATTGCGACGGTTGCGGACAGCGTGCCGCTTACGGGCGAAAACAGGGACTTGGTTTACGAAGGGCTTAAACTTATTAACAGCCGCCCCAGAAAGTGTTATTCACAGTTTCTCGTCAAAAACGAAGCCGACGTTACTTCGCTTACGGTAGCTTTTTCAATC
>CAOMHR010000021.1 GCA_948482865.1 Christensenellaceae bacterium | reverse complement strand
ATTGTAACACAGGCATAAAAAAAACTCAACCGCTTTTGTCATTCTGAGCGGAGCGCAGCGCAGCCGAAGAATCTAATCGGCTACTGTTCACACAGGGGGGGGGTGACGGCGAGAAAGCTCAGGGCAACAAAAAGGGCATAAAAAAACTCAACCGCTTTTAAAGCTGATAAACCAAAGACTGACATACAGACCGTCGGTTTACGGTTGAGCATTTTTCGCCTTGAAAAGGCAGGACGTAAGCCCCTTCAACTCCTATCTTCTGTTCAAAGCACTTTGTGCGTTAAATGCGGGAAAGTTCGCTTTGTCTTTTGCGAACGGGTGAAGCGCAGGCCGCACCGCCAGAGAAGCAGCAGTGTAAGCAGGACGAGCGCCGCCCGAGGACGTGAGAACATTAGAATTGTTAGGTTCATTATTATTGCCGGAACGCAGCCGTATCACACAAGGCTTACTGCCCTTTGACGGCATTATAACACCCGCACGCGTAAAATACAACAATTTATTTGTTTTTCGTGCTTTTTACCCAGCCGTTTAAAAGGCGGCGCACTTCGGTAAGTTCGCGCGAAATTATGGTCAGCTGGCGGAAATTTATCGCCTGTTTGCGTTTCGCCGCTTCGGCAAAAAAGTCTAAAAGGCTTAAACTTACAGACGCGGATTTCTGGTAATTCAAACGCGGTTCCGTTTCACGCTCGTAATTGGCGCGGTAAAGGTTTTCTATTACGTCGACAGAGCAATTCTGAAGCCTTGCCACTATCGACCAGCGCAATTTTTTGGGGGATTTTTCGGTGATTACGAAAATGTATTCGCTCAGTTTTTTCGCGTGGGTGAACACCGCCATTTCCTTATCGCGCTGCTGTTCGAAGTCGCGTATCACAAACGGCTTGCGCGAAACTTTGTTTTCTTTCCCTTCAATGCTTTCGTCGCGTTCGTGCGCAGCGGGCGGGTCTGGTAAATCGGGCATACGGTCGGCGTTCAGTTCTTCGCCGATGGCGTTTTCTATAAATTCTATCGAAAGCTGTTCTTCTTCAGTTAGCATACTTTTTCCTCAGTTTAAAATTGTCGTTGACGAGCGCGGACAGCCTGTCAAAAAGTTCTTTTCTTAATCTGTACGTGTTGGCGAATTTCAGGTGACCGTGAAACGCCGAAAGGGACATCTGCACCCTGTCGCTGTCAATCGCACCGTCGTAGTACGCCTTTTTTATAAGGCGGGCGCGCCAGCGCATACGCGTGCGGGTACGCTTTTTCACCGTCTTTATAACGTTGCCCGCAGGCGTCACGATATACCTGAAACCGAGATACGTCACGCCGTTTTTAAGGGGAAAAATCTGGGTTTTGGAATTGAGAAAAAGACCTAACTTTGCAACAACTTTTTTAATTTCTTCAAGGGCGAAGCGGATAAAATCCTTATCTTCGTGGACAAGCACAAAGTCGTCCATATAACGCGAGTAGCATTTGACTCTGAGTTTTTCCTTCACAAGCCTGTCCACGGCGTTCAAATAAAACATTCCGAAGACCTGACTTGTCTGGTTGCCTATGGGGGTGCCGCGCCCCGTGTCGCGTCCGGAATTTCCCAGCGCGGGAATATCATAACGTTCAAGGTAGTCGGAGTGGGTATGATAACTGTCTATCACCCCTTCAACCATAGCGCGCAGGCGTTTGTCCTTTATCGGGTCGCAAAAAACCTGCTTCATCTGAGCGTGCGGCATACTGGGGAAATATTTCAAAATATCGCATTTTAAAAAATAACCCTTGACGCCGTGTTGTCTGATATGCTTCCGTAGCATATTTTCAAACCTGCGCAAGGCAAAATGACTGCCCTTTCCTACCTGGCACACGCAGTTGTCCATAATCGCGCGCTTGGAAAAATAGGGCATTAAAACGTCGTCGCAGAGAACGTGCTGGACTATTCTCGCGGAATAGTGCAGCGTCTGGATTTCGCGTTTTTTCGGCTCGTAAACAACAAACGCGCTGTAATTGCCAAACCTGAATTTACCGTTTAAAATTTTAAGGTAAATGTCATACAGGTGGTTGAGCATACTCATTTCGAAGCGTACAAGGGGCTTTTTGTCGCGTTTGCTGTTTCGCCCTTTCATATGTGCGCGGTACAAGGCTTCGAAGGTGAATACCTCTTCGAATGTCTGCTTTATCATATGTAGTTAAAATTAAATGAATGTGGTGGTTATGGGTAATTTTACCAATTTTTGCCCCGACTTGTCAAGAAATAACCGCCGCATTATTGACTTTGAAAGGGACATAGGCTATAATTAGTGAAGTTAAGAAAAACTTGGGAAAAGGATTTGAAAATGAAGCTGACCGCAGCAAAAAGTCTGAATAGTTTTAAAAGAGTGCTTTCGTCAAGATACCTTCCTTTTTTGTCGGCTGCAATTTCGCTGATATGTTACTACACCGGACTTGATTTGGCGGTTATGTACTATACCGCCGCGCTGGGCATATGTATGCTCATTGTTCTGGACGATTTAACGCCGCTGGTTTGCCAGTTCCCCTTTCTTCATTTGATGATTTCCAAAAAGAACTCCCCTTCTTACACCGTCGGCGGCTCTGACTATTATTTTCAGACTGCGGTAACGGTGCAGGTCATAATACTCATCGCGCTGTTCGTCGGCGCCATGCTGTACAGAATAATTATGCTGGGCGTCAGAAAAAAGTTTAAGCCCACCCCCGTTTTCTTCGGGCTGTGCGCTCTTTCGGTAACTTTTTTGCTCAATGGCGTAACGACAAAAAATTACGACCCTATGAATCTTGCCTACGGCGTGTTTATGGCGTTTTTCTTCCTTGGAATTTTTACGCTGATAAAAGATAATATCAAGGTAAACAAAAACACATTTATAAACGTTGCCGTGGCATTAATGGCTTTCAGCGTAGTGCTTGTCACCGAGCTTGTCGTCGCCTACATTACGACGGAAGGCGTGTTTACCGAAAACGGCATTGACAGGGACAAACTTATGTACGGCTGGGGCGTTCACAACACTATGGGTATGTATCTTGTGCTGTGCATTCCTTCGGCAACTTACCTTGCGGGGAAATACAGGTATGGATTTCCGCTTACGCTCTACTCAGTCGGGCTTGTCGTAGCCGCGATTATGTCTATGAGCCGCCAGTCAATGTTGGGCGCGGCGGTAATTTTCCCCGTGTGCGCGATAATACTTCTGGTAAAGGGTAAAAACCGTATAGCCAATACGCTGATTATAGGCGCGGCGCTTATCGGGGCAATTATAATTTGCGGACTTAAACAGGATTTGATTTTCCCCTATCTGAAAAAGCTGTTTGACAATATAGTTACAGACGGAGAACTAAACGGCAGCGGCAGATGGAAAATATGGCAGATAGGAATTGAAAACTTTAAAGCGCACCCCGTATTCGGCGCAGGATTCTACGTAGACATACCGCCCGCCGCCGAAATGGTCGGGCTGGAAATAATTCCTTTGATGTATCACAACACAATTATCCAGATGCTTGCGGCTTGCGGAATACTCGGACTTGCGGCTTACGCCGTGCACAGGGTACAGACGATAATCTGCTTTTTCAGAAACGTAACCGTCGACCGCAGTTTTATAGCGATAACCGCGCTCTCTATGGTTCTGATAAGCATTATAGACAACCATCTGTTCTACATTTTCCCTACTATTGTTTACAGCTCGCTGATAGCAATTCTGGTACAATCGCAAAAATATAAGGAGACCGAATAAACGGTCTCCTTTTTAATTTGGATTTTACTCGCCGCTGTGGTCGAAAATGACCATAAACGCGCCCTTAACTATAATTTTGAAATCAAGCCACAAACTTTGTTTTCTTATATACTCCACGTCCAGTTTAACCCAGTCGTCAAAAGATATCTCATTGCGCTTGCGCTTAATCTGCCAAAGGCACAGCAGTCCGCCCTTTACGTCAAGGCGGTGAAGCTGGTCTTCGGTATATTCCGCAACTTCTTCGGGTATGGGCGGACGGGGTCCCACCACGCTCATAGAGCCACCGAAAATATTGAAAAGCTGCAAAAGCTCGTCAATGGAAAACTTCCTGAAAAATTTACCTAATCTCGTAATTCTGGGGTCGTTTTTCATCTTGAACGCAGGCGGGTCGGCTTCGTTTAGTCCCGCGTCTATGAGCTGCTGTTTCATCCGCTCTGCATTCGGAACCATTGTGCGTATTTTAGCTATTTTAAAGACCCTGCCGTCTTTACCCACGCGCTTTGAAAGATACACGGGATTATGAAAATCTTCAAGCCACTTTATCAACAGGCAAAAAAGAATAAACCAGGACAAGAGTAAAATCATAAGCCCTGACGAAGATATATCGAAAGCGCGCTTGAAAAAGCTGTAGCAACCGTATCTGAATCCGCGTTTGCGGTAAGACTGACGCTCGCCTTCAAATTTTATTGCGTTTTCTCTTTTGCGTGATTTCATAATTTATTTTTTCGGCGTTACTTCGCCGCCTTTGTAAATGCAATTTTCAGGCACCGTGCCGCGCACGCTTGAAAGCGGATAAACCGTCGCCCCCCTGCCCACTACCGCGCCGGGGTTAAGCACTGCGTTACAGCCTATTTCGGCATAATCGCCGACCATTGCGCCAAGTTTTATAAGGTTTGTATGTATTACGTTCTGCCCGTCTCTGACGTCAACGGGCGAGCGGTCTGACTTTACGTTTGACGTTATTGCGCCCGCGCCCAGATGCGCCCCGCGCCCCAGAATACTGTCGCCCACATAGTTGAAGTGCGGAACCTGAACTCCGTCGAAAAGGATAGAATTTTTAAGTTCTGTAGAATTCCCCACGACGCAATATTTGCCGATAAGCGCGCTGCCGCGTATGAACGCGCAATGCCTTATCTCACTGCCTTCGCCGATTATGCAGGGCGCGCAAATTTGCGCGGTAGCCGCAATTTTTGCGCTTTTGTGGACAAACACGCCTTCGGCTATCTGTCTGTAATTTTGCGAAAGCGACCTTGAAAGGGTCAGAATGCAACCTTCAAGCCACTTTAAAGCCTGCCAGGGATAGTCGAATGATTTTAAATATTCTCCCGCTTTCGTGTGACTTAAATCAAACAGATTGTAAAACATATACACCGCGCTACGCCGCGGCAACATTTCCATTTTACGGAAATATTTTAACACGGCTTTATTTTAATGTCAATAATAGTATGGCTGAAAATGCACCGTTTTATATATATTGTAACAACCCGCCTTAATATGCAAGGTAAAATGCGTTTGACTTATTTTAACGGTTGATTTAAAATTATTACTATGATTGAACAAAACGTAAAAAACCTTTTTGCCGGAATACCCGATAAAAACCCTTTCGGCGAAAATGTAAAGGTCGTAGCCGCGGTAAAATTGCAGACGGTTGAAAGTATAAACCGCGCAATCGCCGCAGGAATAAGCGATATCGGAGACAACCACGTGCAGGAATTCCGCGATAAGTACGACCTTATTTGCGGCAACCCCCGCCGCCATTTTATAGGGCATTTGCAGACGAACAAAATAAAATACCTTTTGGGCAGGGTAGACCTGTACCACTCTGTTGACAGAATGAGTCTTGCGGAAGAACTTTCAAACAAGAGCAGTAAAGCGCAAATTACTTCGGATATTCTGTTGCAGATAAATATCGGCAACCAGCCGACCAAGGGCGGTTTTGAATACAACGAAGCGGAAAGCGCTTTAAAAATCATAAAATCGCTGCCGTCTTTAAACGTAAAAGGACTGATGGCTATGCTTCCGCTTTCTGACGATATACGCCTTCTGCAAAAGCTGGCAAAGGAAATGCGCGTACTTTACGACGGGCTGAACGACGGCAATTTTAAGTACCTTTCAATGGGAATGAGCGGCGACTGGGAACTCTGCGTTGAACAGGGGGCAAACACGGTGCGGCTGGGGACTTCTGTTTTCGGCGCAAGGAATTACAATAAGTAAACCGCACATCAAACAGGGAAAACTTTTCAAAGAAATATTTTTAAGCAGACTATAAAGAAGCGCTCGGGCGATTGCACGAGCGCTTCCTGTATATTGCATTATTTACAAAACGGCAAAAGTTAGCGTGCAAGCTACCTGTTTTTTTTACTTATTATCCCGTCAATTAAAATGGCAATTAATGCAACGCCCCCTACGACGGCATAGCCGATTGCCCCTTCCACACGGGTAAACACCGCGCTAAACCTGTTGTCCGGAAGCCCTATCCAAAAGAGCAGAACGCTCGTTGCACACCAAAGGAATACGGGCAGCCAAATCCGAAAAAGCCGTTTTACGAATGAGCTTCCCTTTTCCTGTAACAGAAGAAGGACGCCAAGCGTATAAATTATCGCACTGAACGGAAAGATTATTGCGCTTACAATTGACGGGTCATCCGCCGTCGTCACTTTTTTTGCCTTTTCGGGATTTAGCGGATTGACGTAAATTTCAGTAGTCGTGCCGATCATATCAGTCGGGCGTGCGCGGTATGCAACCGTGTCCGAAAACTCATACTCACGTCCGCCGACGGTGTAAGAAATAACCAGAGTATACGTCGTCCTGCTATAATGTCCGGTTGTTGCCGATCCGTGATGCACTTTATAATCGCTGACTGTGCCGCTTACGGTGAGATAGTTTGTTTCGAAGTTGTGCATCCGTGCGACTGTCCACACGGTAAATCCCAATGAAAGGGCGAATAAGGCGCACGCAAAGCCAACCAGCCACCAAGCGTCCTTTACGCGTTTTAAGCGTCTTGCCGCGGCAAGCTCTTTCCGCTTGCGTGCCGCTTCTTCCTGAAATTGTCTCTCTTTATCCGTTTGGATATGTTTCTTTTTCTTGCCCATTACAATCCCTCAGACATTTTTATATGTTTGTACCGTGTTTCGGATTTTATTTTATTACAATTCCCACGGATTTGCAAGCCGCACGCAACAAACGGGAATGGCAAGGGCTTAATATTTTGCATACATTGTTAAAAATCACCAAAATTTGTAAAAATCTTTCTTTTTTGTGCATATTGAACATAGTACTTTTTGCGTTACCCATTTCTATTAATATATTAAGGTGATATAATTGAAGTAATTAGTCAAAGTGATAAGGAGAAAAAATGAGAACAATTAAAAACTTGTTAAAGTTGGTTTTGATCGCCGTTTTGTCGCTGGCGTTCGCAATCTCTGTTGCAGCCTGCAATACCGGCAGTAAACCCGGCAACGACCCCCCGGGCGGCAATACCGGAACACCCCCCAACGAAGGCGATGAAACACCCGATGCTTCGGTAAAATACACCGTTGAATTTAAAAACGTTGACAGCGGGGCTTACCCTTCGATTAAAGTAAGCAAAAACGGAACCGTCTCTGTCGAAAGCCCGAAGCGCGACGACGCAATTTTTCTGGGCTGGTATATGGACGAAGAATGCACCGCCCTTCCCTTCACTGTCGGCGCGACGAAAATTACGCAGAACACCGTTCTCTACGCCAAGTGGAAAACAAAAACCGGCGGCGAAGAAACTAAAAGATACACCGTCACATTCAATTCCGACGGCGGCAACGACGTTGCTACCCAGTCTGTGGAAGAAGGCGGTTGCGCGTTTAAAGTCACTCCCGAACGCGCGGGCTACCGGTTTTTAGGCTGGTATCTCGGAGACAGCAAATACGACTTTAACAACGTTATTACCCAAAACATAACCTTAATTGCAAAGTGGTCCCCCCTTGACTCCAAAATACAGGCTTACGGCGGGTATAACGAAAGTCTTTACGTAGAATGGACGGACGGCGCGCCTTCTCAGGCAACAGTCAGCTACAAAGCGGCGGACGCAAACAGCTGGATAAACGTTGACGGCGAGCTTGTCCGCGCAGCAGGCGACAGCGTTGCAAGAGTAGACGTAGTTGGTATAAAAGCGGGCGATTACGACGTAAAAATCCAGCCTTCGGGCGGAGCAAGCGCAATAGAGCTGAACGACGTTTCGGTCGGAGCGTACGACCGCTCGGGCTACGCCCATTTTAACCATACAGAAGGCGTTGGCGCATACAACGACGACGGCACGGTAAAGGACAACACTCTTATTATTTACGTCACCGAAGAAAACAAGAACACGGTAAATTACGGATACGTAAACGGAAAGAAAGTAGATTTAACACAATATCTCTATCAGGGCAAACCGGGCATAGGCTGGATTCTTAACAACCGCGCGTACAGCGGACAGATTAACAATTACGGCATAACAAAACTGTGCTTTACGTACGGAGCGGTTGCCGTGAGATTTATAGGCACCGTAAACGCGGAAAAAGACGAAACCCAGGAAGGCGCTATGGTTTCGCTGATTGACGGATTAACGGCTTACAACTCGGAAGAAAACGGCGGAACCAAGGGCGACAACGGCAGAATGGCGCGTATGATAAGCGCGAAAAACCTTACTCTGGAAGGCATAGGCATAGACGCAACCATTTACGGCTGGGGCTTCCACCTTGTAAACAACGACACGAATTACAAGACAAACGGCGCGGGTTCAAACTTTGAAGTGAGAAACCTGACTTTCCAAAACTATCCCGAAGACGCAATAGGTATGGAAGGAAACGTACAGGAACCTTTGAAAGACTTTACCAAAGCCCCCGTGACCCACTGCTGGGTACATGACAATACTTTCCTGCCCGGCTACTGCGGCGCACCCACAGAAAGCGACAAAGCCGAAGGCGACGGAAGCTGCGACTTTAAACGCGGCGAGTACTTCACCCTTTCTTACAACTATTTTACGGACTGCCATAAAACAAATCTTATAGGCGCGTCCACAAGTAATTTGCAGTATAACGTGACAATGCACCACAACTGGTGGAACAACTGCGGTTCGCGCGTGCCTTACGTAAGAAACTCTAACGTACACTTTTACAACAACTACGTTTCAACCGCCGACGACGGCACAAACGATTACGTACACGACGCAGACGGCACGTCGTTCATTTTCAGCGAAAGCAACTATTACTTTAACTGCAAGCAGCTTACAAGGGGCGGCATAGTAAAATCGTGGGCAAACACCTGCTACGGTTGCTGGGGCAACACAGGCACTTTCAAGACAGTAAATTCCCGCGAAGAAGCAGTTTCAAACAGTTGCGTATACCGCGACGGCAGAAGTTTAGCCGACTTCGATACAAACCCCGAAATGTTCTATTACAACGCGCAGACAAAACAGAGCGACTGTCTTCTGGACGATTCCATAACTGCGAGAATAAAAGTTTTGCAGTTTGCAGGTGTAAACGGCTGGTACAACAATAACCCCAAGAAAGACTCTTCCACTCCCTTCAAAGCCAACGTAGTACAAAAATCACCCGCTACCGCGGTACCTGTACCCGACGACGGCGAACTTGTAATCACAATGCCTGACGCCAAAAACGACGCTACCGTAAACGGAGTAATGTTCCACAATCTTTCGGGAATACCCGTAAAAGGCGTGTCCGTAAAGGGCAAGGGTCAGATTATAACATTTATGCTGGCGACTGAAACCGAAGTTTCGTTCAAATCCGAAGCTGGGTCGCCCGACTATCTTGCGGAACTCATAAAATCAGACGGAACGGTTTACGTTTCCAAGGGCACTCAGGTAAGCGTTGTTCTTCCCGCGGGAGTGTACAGTATTTCTTCGGGAACGGGAACGCGCACGGGTGCAAACGCGAAAGAAGTAACTGTTTCGGAGCTGAAATTCAGATCAACTGCGGGTTCGGCGCAGGCTAAACTTGAAAATCTGAACAATGCGATAAATGCTATCGGCAACGTAACGCTTTCAAGCGGCGCGGCTATTGCCGAAGCGCAGAGTCTTTTAAACTCTCTGAACGGTGATGAAATTGCGGCGTTCGACGCGGCTTATCCCGGTCAGCGCGAAAAACTTTCAGCCGCGCAAAGCGCCTACAACGACCTTTCAATCCGAAACGTTGAAAACCTTATTTCCGCAATCGGAACGGTCGGCGACGACAGCTACCCCGCGATTGAAGACGCGAGAAGGGCTTACGACAATCTTCCCGCAGCTTTAAAAGACAGAGTTACCAACTACTCTCTCCTTACTTCCGCGGAAAACGACTGGGCAAACAGGGCGGTATTGGCGATAAACAACCAGATCGGCGCGTTGGCGGCCCCTTCTTCCGCCGTCGGCGAAACGGACATAAAAGCGTTGCTTGACAGCTATAAAAAAGTCAAGTCCGCTTACGACAAGCTCACGCCCGAACAACAGAGCGGAGTTACTGACATAAACAAAGTAACTTCCGGAATTGCACAGCTTGAAGCTGCTCTCGCTCCCTACTCCGTAAGAGATATGATAGCCGCTCTCCCCGCGAAAGCAGATATTAAAATGACGGACGCCGCAGCCGTCAAAGCGGCGCGCGACGCGTACGACAAGCTGACCGAAACGCAAAAAACTCTGGTTGGCGATATAACAAAACTTACGGACGCCGAAGATGCGATTAAAGAGATATCGGAACAGACTACGGTTGCCATCTTTACAGGCGACAACCCCGCTCTTGCGACGGACGCAGGATTCACGGTTTCGGGTAAATACAACAGTAAAGAAAGCTTCGAATATAACGACACAACCTATAATTCGCCGTTAAAAATGGAGTCGGCCACAAGCGTTACGTTTACTACCGCCGCGGATAAAAAGATTACCATAAAAATCGGTACTGCGGGCGGTCAGTTGAAAATAGACGGAACCGTGTACAAGGACGACGACAACGACGGATTTATCGTGATAGACAGCCTTGCCGCAGGCAACCACAGCATAACAAAGGCGAGCGGCGACCCCAATCTCTGCTACGTTCTGCTTGAAGCGGCTTAAACAATTAGTACCGTAACAAAAAGCGGCTTAATGTTAAGCGCACTTCCCATAGGGGATTAAAAAACTAAATTATTAATAGTTATACTTTCAAGCAAGGACAAAAGCTCTCGAACGATATGTTCGAGAGCTTTTTACTACAAACCTTTTAGAAAGATAAATTGAAATTTAGTTGTTGCTATCGACGTGCGGCTCGTCAAATAATATTTTCAAGTCTATGACTTCGCAATCGTATCCGACAATCTTTAACCTATTTAGCCCATTAGTTAAAGAAACCATTTTCGTAGTTGTCAGTTCATTTAAATTGTTTTGTAAACGTTCTATCAAGACGGTTATGTCATTATTGCTATCAATAAATACAACTTTTGCATTACCGCTTGTAATATTCAAATCAATTTGTATTTCTATCTCTGCGTTATCTTCAAGTGTCTTCTCCCATAAGGTTTCGCGCCCGTCAAATCGTGAAGCAGTAAGTGAATAGCCGCCTTCTATTGCATTAAATACCGAATTACTCTTTGCATAGCGGTCTGCAATTTGTACTATTTTTTCGTCGTCATTATATTCCTGTTTGGCAAATTCATTACCGCAACCCATAAAACTGATAGTAACACACAAAATTAAGCTAAACAAGATACTTGTAAATGCTCTTTTCATAGAAATCAATTCTCCGCTAAATTACTGTTTAACGCTCTGTTATTATACAACAATCAATTTAAAATGTAAAATTAATGCGCACTTGCCTTGCTCGCAAGGTATAGCGCGCCTATACTTATATTCTGTTTCTGTGGTAAAATTCCATATGGGAACTACGGTTAAATTAAGCCGTTTTTATATGCGCAAATTTATAAAGTGAACGCGTACATATGTGTTCGGACGAATTAGCCGTCACACATATGCATAAAAAAACAGCCTTTAAAGGCTGTTTTAAACTGTTTTATTCTGCTTTGAAAGGAAGCAGTGCGGCAACTCTTGCGCGCTTTATTGCGGTAGAAAGTTCTCTCTGGTGCTTTGCGCAAGTACCGCTCATTCTGCGGGGCAGAATTTTTCCGCTTTCGGCTACAAATTTTTTCAGGCGGGCTACGTCCTTGTAATCGATTTCAGTAACCTTTTCCTGACAGAAAACGCAAACCTTTTTGCGGGGAATTCTTTTATAGCTCTTTTTAACGGGAGCTGTTTTATTCTCTTCCATAATTTATCTCCTTAATTTTTAGAAGGGTATGTCCGAATCGTCGTCAAACGACTGTAACGCCGCGCGCTTTTTTTCAGCGGGCGCGGGGGCTTCGTAATCGTCGCCGCCCTGCGAGCCTCTGGGAGTCAAAAATTCAACGTCGCTGCAAACAATGTCAACGCCCGTTCTCTTTACGCCCTGGCTGTCTTCGTAGTTGCGCAGTTCAACCGAACCCATAACCGCAACCTTATTACCCTTTTTGGCATACCTTGCCACGTTTTCGCCTAAACCGCGCCACGCCACGCAATTGAAGAAATCGGTCTTTCTTTCGCCGTCGTTCGACGAATAATTTCTGTTCACCGCAATTGAAAAACGGCAAATTGCAATGCCCGAAGAAGTTTCGGTCAACTCGGGGTCGCGGGTTAAATTACCTATTAAAAATACTCTGTTCATCTTTTGTCCCTTAATTCTTTGATGTGGTTACAACTCTCAAAACTTCGGTTGAAAGACCTGCAACTCTGTCAAGTTCTTTCACTACCGAACCTTCCGCTTCAAAAGTCATTAAAACGTAATAACCGTCGGTCTTATAATTGATGGGATAAGCCAACTTCTTTGCGCCCCACTTGTCTGTGGTAATGACTTTACCGCCCGAAGACGTAACAACGTCTTCAAACTTTTTGACGTGCGCTTCTTTCCCTTCGTCGGAAACAGCGTTGTCCAAAACGTAAAGCATTTCGTAAGTTTTCATATTTTTCACCTCCCGGACTTAATCGGCATACCACCTACGGTATGCAAGGTTATTTCATTATAAATTAACCGCCCCAGATTGTCAAACAAATTCAATCGGGGGCGTCATAATTTTTTTATTTACCTGTTACATTCCTTCTATTACTTTGAAGTATGAAACGGCGATTCCTATTACTTCTTCAAGGGAGATATCACCCAACGGTTCGGTCACCGTTACGCCGTCCTTGGTGTGTTTTATCATTACTTCAAGGTCCGCCTTGTTTTCAAAGGTTAAAATCCCCGCCGCGTCCAGCTCGCGCATAGGCGTACCCTGGGTATTTTTGGAAACGTTAGTAATCATAGAACCGACGTTGTTGAAAGTGAACGCCTTTTCTTCTTCGTCCATATAAATCAACAGTTTCCAAAGGGGCGAAGCCGAACCGTAGGTATAAATCTCTTCGCCGTTTACGGGCGCTTCAGCCCTGCCCGCGTTCACGTCGCCTGAGTTTATCATTTGAATATCGCCGTCTTCGTCCATAGTGTAATACAGATATGACGAATCGTACAAAATCTTGCCCGCGCCCAGCGTGTACAACCCGCTGCCGTCGCCGTAAGCATCTGCCGCGAGCTTTCCGTTATTGCCCGCAAGGACGTAGTTGCCGCCTTCAAGGTTGTAATAAATCAATGTCTCGTCATAGCCGTCGGCTGCGTAAAAACTACTCTCGTCCGTAACGGCAAGATAAACTTCCGCTTCGGGAAATTCGCCGTTGGGCGACGTTTCGCGGGCGTAAACTTCGTTTGCGAAAATCTGCTGTATGCACAGATTATTTATATCCTGCGAAATAGTATTTACGGTAGAATTTTTAATTGAACCCAAAATTCTGTCGCTGCTTGATATGGGCACCATTTCGCCGATTGTAAGTTCGTTGCACACGCCGTTCACGCGCTCTTTTACGTTTTCAAGGGTTAAAAAGGGCGTATACACGCGCTCGCCGTCTTTTTCGTAATAAGCGCCGTCTATTTTACCGCTCTCGTTAAGTTCGAGAACGCAATCGTAAACCGCCGCTTCTTCACCGCTTCCCGCAAACTCGTCTTTGTATTTTGCATACCACACGCCGTTGTCTTCGTAAAGTCCGCGCACGCCGTAACTCATATAGACGAGAATTGCGTTATCGGTGGTCGTACCTATGAGTTTTGCAACGTTGACCCTGTCCGCGAGACCGCCTAAAAATTCGCTCAACCCGCCCAGTTTGACAGCCTGCAACTCGCCGTCCTGCAAGGTTACGTAGTTGTTAAGCTCGCTTTCGATTTTAGAAGTCAGCGCGCCCATAACGGGAAGCAATTCTTCTATTTCGCCCACCGTCAGGTTTGAGTAGCCCTTAGACATTTCGCTCACTTTACCGATAAGGTCCAAAACCGTACCCACTC